>CAYOGX010000008.1:0-16745 GCA_964403235.1 uncultured Planctomycetales bacterium
AACACCCAATGAACCGCTGCCCGGGGCCGCCTGCGCACCGCACGCACACGGACCCCGGGCCGCGCTGGGAACTCCGAAACGCCCGCACCAACCTCCCCAACCGGGCGGGAGGAAACCACAGCCACCCATCCGCAACGCCGCGGCTGCTCGCCTCACCGTCCATTCACCAGTCTCATGGGCGCCGATTGTCCTTCCGCCGGTGGAACGCCCAGGTACCCCAACGTCTTGATTAGTATCTCCCGAACCGCCGGCGCCGCCACCGTCCCCCCGTAATAGCCCAGTCGTTTCACCGGCCGGATCACCATCAAATACACCAATACCTCCGGATCCCCCGCAGGCGCCGCGCCCACGAACGACGACACGTACGCATCCGGCTCATACCCCCCACCCCCGCGACGCGCGATCTGCGCCGTACCCGTCTTGCCCGACACGCGATAGCCGGCCAGCTTCGCACGCCGGCCGGTTCCCTCCTCCACCACGCGGACCAGAATGTCCTCGGCCATCTTGGACGCCGTCGCCTCGCTCAACACCCGACCGACCACGGCCGGCTTGGACCGGTCCTCCTTGACGCTCCCGTCCGCCCCGATCACCCCCCGAACCACCCGCGGACGCAGCAGCACCCCATCATTCACAATGGCCGAAAACGCCGCCGCCAACTGAATCTGCGTCACCGCCAGTTCCTGCCCCATCGGCAGCGACGTCGTCGAGTAGCTCGTCCACCGACGCAACGGCAGCACGATGCCTCCGTCCTCCCCCGGCAACTCGACCCCCGTCGGCCGGCCGAATCCGAACCGCCGGATGTACGCGTGCAGCCGCTCGTTCCCCAGCCGCTGGCCCAGAATCGCCATCCCGATGTTGCTGCTCTTGACCACCACCTGCTCGAACGTCAACGTTCCAAACGGATGGTGATCATGCAGCCGACGCCGACCCGCCTTGTACAACCCGTGATGACAGAAGATCCGCTCCCCAGGCCACGTCACCTTCTCCGCCAACGCCGCCGCCGCGACGATCGGCTTGAACGTGCTGCCCGGCTCGAACGGCGCCTGGATCGCCACGTTGCACCGCGCCGATTCCGGGTAGTTCGCATAGTCGTTCAGGTCAAACGTCGGCACGTTCGCCAACGCCAGCACCTCCCCGGTCTGCGGGCTCATCACGATGACCGACCCTGCCTGCGCCTGAAACTGCTCGACCGCCCCCGCCAACGCCTCCTCCGCAGCCGCCTGAATCGCCGCGTCGATCGTCAACGCCAGATGACTCCCGTCCTCCGGCGCCGCGTACCCCTCCTTGCTCGTGTAGATCGCCCGCCGACGCACGTCCGTCACCACCGTTCGACGCCCCTCGCGCCCACGAAGTGCCTCGTCAAACCGAAGCTCCAGACCCGCCAACGCCCGCCCCTGCGGGTCCACGAACCCCAACCCGTGCGCGAACCGCTTGTTCATCGGATACCGACGCTCGGACTCGTAGATAATCCCCACCCCACGCAGGTTCAGTGACCTGACCGCGCGCGCCTCCTCCTCGCTCACCTTTCGCTTGACCCAAAAGAAGCGACGACCCGCCCGGCACAGCAACTCGTCCGCCAGGACCCTCGCGTCCAAGCCCAACACGCGGCCCAGCTCCCGCGCAACCACCTCGTATGACTTGACCACCTGCGGCTCGGCGATGATCTTCTCGGGACGGACAACGTTCGGATCCAGAACCAGCCTCACGCGCGGGATGACCGCCGGATCGGCGAACACGCTCGGACGCTCGACGCTCGTCGCCATGACCCGGCCCTGCGCGTCGACGATCATCCCCCGTCGCGCCGGTATCGACACCACCGACCGTCGCTGCCGATCCGTCCACGCCTGCAAGCGTCCGCGATGTTCTTGGTGGATTTGAACCAACCGGCAGCCCAGCGCGATCAGAATCAACACCACCAACCAGGTGATGTCCTTGACTAGAACCGGTCGGCGTAACGACCGCATGCGCTCACCACCTACGTTTGCCGGGCAATCCGGCGTTCCCGGCCAATCGATCCCCCGATCCGGCCACGTCCCGGACCCCGGGAGGCACTGCGCTCAGCTGCATCCGCGCCACCCGCTCTCGAATCTGCATCGGCGCCCGCAATCGGGCGATCGTCGCCTTGGCCCGCTCGATCGCTCGAATCAATTCCACTTCTTGCCGCGCCAACCGATGAATCTCGTACCCCGTCCGCGCCCGTTGCACGCGCACCCATACTGCACCTACGGCGATCGCCGTCAGGATCAAGACCAACCCAACCGTGCGAGGCAGCGTCATAGCGCCTCCGCGGGCGTTTCGTCCCGTTCGGCCGCCAGCATCGGACGACCCCTCGCCGGAACCGCCAGCGGCACCTTGATCCGGAAGCCCTTCGGCAAGTGATTCGGCCGACGAAGTCGTCCCTTGTTCAGTTTCCAGATTTCACCCCACCGCCGGCCGTTACCGAGCTTGTCACGCGCGATCGTGCTCAGGCTCTCGTTCCGCTTGACCCGGTGCCAACGGTACCGCTGGGCCCGCGTCGAACGCTCCTTGGTCCGGCCGCGACTCGACGTCACCTTCCGCCCGGGGTCCGAGGATCCCGCGGCAACCTCGTTTGCCCTTCGCTGGCCGGCCGAGCGCCGGTCAACCGGCAACACCGGCAGCTTGATCCCGCCGGGCGTCCTCGCCGGCACCACCGCACGTTGGCTTAACGGAACCCGACGAGGGATGTGCTTCGTCCTGTTCTGCGGCCAGGCCGGTATCCGCAACCGCTGACCCACCATCACGTGGTTCTTGTTCTTGAGCCGATCTCGGTTCGCTTCGTACAGCGCCTGGACAACACGGTGGTCTGACGTCCCGTAGACCGCCTTGCAGATTCGGATCAGGTTGTCACGCGGCTTGATGACGTAGACCGCAGGCGTGGCGCGGATTTCTTCGGGCTCTGCCCCGACAAACCTCGAGTTCGCCGGCGGATCCCCCCGTGCGGTCCGCACGCCGCTGTCGGGCAATTCACCCGGTGGTCGCAGCTCCTCCGGGCGGGTCTCGCGTTCCGGCGACTTCGGCGCCCGGACTGGCGGTTTCGGCGCCCCGGTGGCGGGCTTCGACCCCCCCCCGGCACGTTTGGGCCCGCTCTCATGGGGGTTGGGGATCTGGGGCACTGCCGGCCTTGATTCGACCGGCGCTTCGGTAGCTGGCCTGGAGCGCGGCCCGGTGATGACGGGCGGTTGGGCTCTGCGGCGATGCGGATCGGCGTGCCGGCTCGATGGGTCTTCGTCTGACGGATCTACCGACGAGGACTGTCTCGCCGGCACGGATCGGTCGGCCTCGACCGCGCGCCTGGATCGGCGCGGAACCGGCCGACGCCGCTGCCACTCCCGTGCCGTCGCCTCACCCAACGACGCCCTGCTGATTGGATGACCCCGCGCCTCCGCCTCACCCGACCCCTGGATGGACGCGGTCGCCGGCGAGACCTCGTACCGGTTCGACTGCGTCGTCAGGATCAGCCCAAACGCCACCAGGAATGCCAGCACCACCACCAGACCGAGACGGGTGCCGGTTTGGTCCTTCATGACTGCCTCCGTGCCCACGGCCCGACGCGCTCCATCGCGTCGGTCAACCCGTCACCGGCCAGGCCGCTGGCGGGTCAGGCGTGATGTGCTGCTCGACCTTATTCTGTCTCCAAACAGGCCTCCAATGGCCGGTCCGTGCGTTCCGCCACCCGCAGCTTCGCGCTCCGCGAACGCGGGTTGTCGGCACGCTCGGCCGGTCCGGCGATCACCGGCCGCTTCGTCACTATCGAATACAGCCCCTGCTGGGCCCGTCGCTTGAAATCCAGTTTGACCTCCCGATCCTCCACGCTGTGAAAACTGATCACGCCGATCCGACCGCCCTGGGCCAACCACTTCGGCGCTTCCCGCAGCAACGACCGCAAATTCTCCAGCTCCCCGTTCACCGCGATCCGCAACGCCAGAAACGTCCGCGTCGCCGGGTGGATCTTGCTCTTGCGCGAGCCCGGGTCCACCTGAACGGCCGAGGCCACCACCTCCGCCAGTCGCCGCGTCGACCGAATCCGGCCTGCACGCCGCGCCTGGCAGATCCGTTTGGCAATCCGTCGGCTGAACCGCTCCTGACTGTTCTGGTAGATCAGGTCGGCCAGCTCCCGTTCGGTCGACCGGTTCACGACCTCCACGGCCGACAGCGCCTCCCGACGGTCCATGCGCATATCAAGCGACCCGTCGCCGAGGAAACTGAACCCTCGCGCCGGGTCGTCCAACTGATTCGAGCTCAGGCCCAGATCCGCCAGGATCCGGTCCACCCGCGCCACCTCGCAGCCACGCAAGATGGCATCGAGCTCAGCGAAGTTCCCCTGCAGCACCTGACACTGGGCCGGGGCATCGGCCAATCCCTTCCGGGCCAGGACGACGTTCCCCTCGTCCAGGTCGATCCCGATCAGCCGCCCTTCCGATCCCAGCCGCTCGGCCAGGATCTTAGCGTGCCCGCCCGGCCCTATCGTGCAGTCAACCAGGCACTGGCCCGGCCGGGGGTCGAGCAGCTCAAGCACCGGTTCGACCAACACCGGCAGATGACCCTGGCCTGACCCATTCACTGGTTCGTCGCCGAGAACGCCGTCCGGCCCGCCACGATCCCCGGGCTCACTACAAACCACTGAGTTTGGGCAGGGAGTGGACTAACCATTGCCTTCCGTGGCGCCGGTTAGCCCGAAACACGGTGTGGCGTCCGATGCCGCCCGCAAGCAGTCGACGCACGGAGTCAGCCGCACACCCGCGGATGCATCACCCCGCCGCATCTCGGGACGCATCCGCTCTCCAAAGTCCTCGGGGTCACGAGCCAGCGTCATCGGCCCGCACCGAGGATAGGCCTCCTGTACTACGCTAACAGAGGCCTGGCTTTGACCGCGCACTCGCTACACTCCTCTTCTGGCGTCTCAAGCACCGCGCCATCCGCGTTCCCTGCTGGCGTTGCGACTCCCTTCGCCTCGCCGCAGGTCCCTGTCCGCCCATATCAAACACTGGCTGATCGGCGGATCGGCCTGGGAAGGACACCGTCGGCGGCCACCGACGGTGCGGCTTCCCGGGCTCCCTCGCTCGACTTTCGGCCCTCGGACCGAGTCTGATCGCCGATCTCACGAGAACCACCCTAACCTCGGCGAATGTCATTGCTCGCTTCCGCTCTTCGCCCCTCACGCCTCATCCTCTGCTGACGTGCGCTTCGAGAAGTACTTCCTCGCTCGATGTTGTACCTCGGCGTAGCGCGACCAGTTCGCGTCGAGGAAAGACTCGTAGTCGGACTTGTTCCACAAATCGAGGTGATCGCCCGCGCCGGTGATATACACTTCGCGTCTGATGGCGGCCGCCTTAACTGGACGGTCGGGCAGCAAGACCCGTCCCTGCTTGTCCAGATCCAACAGGGTTGCCATCGAGAAGAAGACCTGGTTAAAATTGAGTAGATCTTCGTTTGGGATCTCGGGGCTCGGCCAGCTCTCCTGGCGGCGTCGAAAGGTCTTTTCCGGGTAGAGCGACAGCGTCCCGGGTCGGGCCCCTGGAACCAGGTAGAATCGCGTGCCGTCCCTTTCCGGGTCCATCTCGTTGCGGATCTGGGCCGGTATGGACAAACGATTCTTCGCATCGATAGCGTGCTCGTACGCCCCGGTGAGAAGGGTCGGGTCCAAGGGTGCGACTCCCACTTCTTGGGCTTTCTTGGATAAATGTACCACTTCGCCCCACCGGTTGCAAGGCAAAAATCCGGGGAATTTCGCGCCAGTGGTTCCGACAACTACCACCCACCACTACCGGTTGGGCTGCTGGCCCCCTTGCCGACCTAGATCAGGGGTCAGCGACCGGCGCACTTTTTCTTCGATTTCTTCCCACGCCGCCACGGTCCAGGTCGGGCGTAACCCAACATGCCCGCCCGCTGGGCCCTTGACAACGGCTAGACTCGCCCGACCGGCCTGTCGCGCGCGAAACGGCGTCCCTTGCCACAGCCCGGTGCCGAGGGCTACCATGCCCAGCGTAGCCCACATGTGCCCGCGTCATACGGAGTCAGGCCATGGCCAGACGTTGCTTCGTCGGTATCGATCTGGGTGGAACGAACCTCAAGGGCGGCGTGGTGGACGAAGACCGCCGCGTCCTGTGCAAGGTCTCGATCCCAACCGAGGCTGAAGACGGACCCGACCACGTCATTGAATTGATGGCCGCCCTCGTCGAGCGGGTGATCGACCAGGCCGGCCTGACCAAGGCCGGCATCGAGGCCGTCGGCATCGGCTCGCCCGGCTCGATGAGCCACACCCACGGGATCATCATCAAGCCGCCGAACCTGCCCGGGTGGGAGAACGTGCCGCTCCGCGATCGCATCAGGGACCTGACCGACCTGCCGACGACGCTGGAGAACGACGCGAATGCGGCGGCCTGGGGTGAGTTCTGGGCCGGCGCGGGCCGAGGCACGCGCCACATGGTCATGTTCACCCTCGGGACCGGCGTGGGCGGCGGGATCATCACCAACGGGCGATTGCTCCGAGGCCACTTCGACAACGGGGCCGAGCTTGGACACATGATCATCCAACCCGGAGGACGACCGTGTGGCTGCGGACAGAAGGGATGCCTGGAGGCCTACGCGTCCGCCTCGTATACCGCCCGCCGTGCGACCGAAGCCGTCGAGGCGGGTGAGCGCTCCTCACTCGCCGAGGTCCTCAAGGCCAAGGGCGAGATCACCTCCGAAGACGTCGTCAACGCGGCCTCGGCCGGTGACGCCCTCGCGGCCCGCATCTTCGATGAGACGTGCATGTACCTGGCCGTCGCCTGCGTCAACATGCAACACGCCATCAACCCCGAGCGGATCCTGATGGCCGGCGGCATGATCCACGCGGGCGAAGATGTCCTGCTCAAGCCGATCCGTCAGAAGGCGGCCGAGATGACCTGGAAGGCCGCCGACGACCTGCCCGAGATCATGTTCGCCACGCTCGGCAACGACGCCGGGCTGATCGGCGCGGCGGGGGCGGCCTGGCTGGCCCGCGAGGAGGGCGAGATCTAGTCGCGCGACCTACCTAGCTGTCATCTGAAGGGGCATTGGCGGAGTCCCCCTGGACTGCTTGAGCCGCCAAGGCCTTGCGCTTGCGGTAACGCCACAACAACCACAGTACGAACACCCCGCCCACCATCGGTCCGCCGACGCCCAGGGCGACCTGCGTCCACCCGGCGAACAGCAGCGTCTTGTGGACGAGCGAATGATGCTCCTCGGGCGTGGTGGGGAGCTGACCGATCGCGGCCGCAACGTGGTGCAGCAGGCTGACGGCCAGGCTGTGGTCGGGGATCTCTTGGTGGCAGGCGAGGCAGAGACGCTGTCGGTCCGTGTTGTTGCGCTCCGTATTGTTGAGCGGCCGGGACCGCGAGAAGTGGTGGCCAACTGTCATGAGCTGTTGACCGTCCTCGGTGACGAACCGCGACCAGTCGCCGACGAGGCCCTTGATCGGCTCGATCTGCGGACGCGTGCGCTCGGGCAGGACCTGCCCGTCGGGCGTCATCAGGTCGACGACGGTCGGCTGGTCCCACTGTCGGTTGAGCCTGCCGCCGGCAATGCCGTAGCCCATGGCCTTTGGCAGAAGGTGGCATGACTCGCAGGGACGCGGTTCGTGGTCCGTTGTGTGCGGCTGTCCGGGACTGAAGTCGATCGCGAGTTGGCCTTCGGGCCCGCCGCCCTCGGTGTTCGGGCGGGTGCGGAAGATACGGTTGAGCAAGACGGTCTGGCCCTCCTTGCCGACGACCGTCACGCTGGGCTGGCAGCCGGGGATCGCCGGGGAAATCCGCCCTTCGCCGTTGACGGCCAGGGCGGGGTCCTCCCACCGCATGTAGGATCGCTGCTCCTCGACCTGGCCGGGGATGAAGGTCTGATAGGTCGATTCGCCCTTGTCTGCTGCGTGCTCGGCCTTGGCATGGCTGTGTCCGGCCGCCACCCAGTCGAAGCTCTTCTTGCCCCCGGAGTAATCCACCTTGAGGTGACAACCGTAGCACTGCGGCGCCCAGTTGGCGTGGCAACTGTAGCACTCCATCTTCGTAATGTGCACCTGCACCGCCTGCATCGCGACCCGACCGGCCGTGTCCAACGACGCCGTCCGGCTGAGCAGCTTGAGCGGCTTGAGCGTCAGGTCGTTGCCGCCGGCCGTATGGACCACGACCTGATCGCCGTCGCGAACCACCTCGGGAAACGGGTTGCCCCGGGCCGACAGCAGATACCCGTCGCGGGCTGGATACACCGTCCCCTGCGCCTCGCGCGGCAGCACCGCGGTCGCGACGCCCCGCGGCTCACCGCGCTGCGGCGGGTCGCCGAACTCGTCCATCGTTCCCAGCGGCAGCTCCCACGGATAGGCCTGCGGCGTGCCGTGGCAGTCGGCGCACTCGATCTGAACCTGCGCCAGGTTCGAGCCGCACAGAAACCCGTCGCCGTGGACGCAGATCGACGTGTGGCAGTCGTGGCACACCATGCCCTTCTGCCCGTGGATGTCCTGGTGCATGGCCAGGTAGTGCTTGGTATGCAGATCGGCCTGGCCCTTACCGCCCTCGGTATAGGGCGACTTAAACGCGCCCTCCATCAACCCCTGAAACGACACACCGATCCGCTTGCCCCGATCATGGCAGGTCGTGCAGGTCTCAACGGGGATCCCGCTATACGTCTTGTCATGAACGGTCACCTTGGCCTCGCGGGTCGCCTGGATCGAGTGGACCAGGATGTGCCCGGGTTTGTCTCGTGGGATGGTCTTGTCCTGGCCTTCGTAGAACCCCTCGTTGCTGTATGGCATGTGGCAGGCCGAACACCCCATCCCACGACAGTCGCCTCGCTCCGCTCGCCCCTTGACCGCCAGGTGGCAGCGCTCGCACTCGGCGCGGATGTACGTGAACGCCGCCAGCTCCGGATGGTCCTTCAGCTTGGCCAGGTCGACCGGCGCTTTGGGCACGGTCGTCTGGGCGTCGGGAAACGCGCCGGGCTCGAGCCCCTTGAGTCTGGCCATGTAGGCGCGGTACGCATTGGTACCCACGCGCATGCTCTCGCTGGCCGGGTTGCGGGCGTCGTAGTTGCCCCAGGTGTGCTCGTAGCCCTGCAAGGCGCCGAACGACCACGAGACGCCCTGAATCTTACCCGACTCGGTCATCATCAGGCTGTTCCACTGGGTCCCGACGTGCTTGGCGTGGCAGGGCCCGCAGGTCCGCTCGTTGATCCACGGGCTGCCGGGATCGGGGTAGAAGGCCTCGCCCTTGTGGGCCTTGTCCTTGCTCGATGCCTTCGGGTCGCCCCCGTGGCAGACGACACAGCCCTCGGGGTCGCCCAGGCCGCGCCCAAGGGCGGCGATCTGCTTCATCATGCCCGACTGCGGTGCGCAGATCGGTTCGATGCCCCTGTGGCAGACCACGCAGCTCGGTTTGGATGCCGCGGGGCCGGACGCCAACGACTCGGCCAGCGCAACGACAGCCAGGCCCAACACAACCGCGACAGCAGCGGGTGATGGTTTCATGATGACATCCTCCGAATGACGCCCACGCGACGCCAGTCGGTGGGCATGGGCGTGATCTGTGGCGCCCGTCGTTGACTGGGCCCGGAAGAAATGACCATCAGGCGTCATGGTTCGATCAGCAGCTCGCCAAGCGAGCCATACGGTAAGCTGCGTAGCGACAGGTTTCAAGCGAAGGAACGCCGGGCATCAGCAGGACCTAGCGCTTGACACGCCTGATTCGAGCGATATGGTGCGGCCAGAACGCCGTCACTTCTTGTAGCCGGCCGGGCGAGACGCACCGGCATGCCAAGGAGGCGAGCCATGTCCGATCCCAACCTGCAAGACAAGCTGGCCCAACCGATCCAGGTCCTTCAGATCATCGTCGGGGCGATGGTGTTGGGCATCGTCGCCTTCCTCGCGGTCATCATCGCGCTTCGCGCCGGCGGCCAGGCGTTTGGCGCGCCGGCGGCCACGGGGTCGTTGATCACCTACGTGGCGATCGCGTATGCCGTCGGCGCCGTGCTGGTCCGCGCCATCATCCCGTCGGTCGTCACCTCGGCGGGCCGGCAGAAGATCTTGCGGGAGACGGCGGGCTCGGCTGACGATGGCGATGCGGCGGGCGGCAATGGGGGCGAGGTCGACAAGCTGTTGGGCGTTTTCCGGACCAAGACCATCATCACCGCAGCCCTGTTCGAGGGCGCAGGCCTGTTCGTCGTCGTGGCCTACATGATCGAAGGCACGTCCCTGGCCCTGCTGGGGGCGATCGTGCTGGCGGTGCTTCTGGCGTATCACTTTCCGACGCGGTCCGCCGCGGCCGGATGGATCGAAGACCAACGCCGTCTGCTCGAGCAGGAGCAGATGCTGAACCGTTGAGGGCAACGCCTTGCGATCTAGCCGGCATAGCCGGCCCTACCCGCACTGTACCTACCCGATTACGATGCGGCGCATTGGCAGATCCGGATCACCAGGAGGCAAACCGATGACGAGGCGAATCGCGGTCCGGTGCGCGATGGTCGTGCCCATCTTCGCGGCGTCCGTTGCGGTCGGCACGACGACGACCCGCCGGAACGGCGCGTGGGTGATCGAGAACGGACAGATTCGCGTGTCGCTCGATCCGGCGCGCGGATCGATCCGTGTACTCGACAAGGTCAGCGGACATGAATGGGTCCAACCCGGTGCTGCCCGCGCTGCGACGGCACCGAAGGCCGGCGGTGCCAAGTTCCGACGCGTCAGGGCGCTACCCGCTCCCGAGACGGGCATCGTGCTGGAGGCCGATTTCGGCACGACTGACGGCCGGCCGAACACCCTGACCGTTTCCCTCACCGTGCCCGACCACACCGACACGCTCATCATCACGCTCGACAGGACGGATCGCGATGCAGAAACCCAGGCCATGCCCTTCTGGGACCCGTTCGTCCTCGACACGCCGCGGGGCGCACTGGCCGTGGCCGATTACTGCAACGGACACGTCTATCCCGTCGACGGCTACCCGCCGATCCAGGCCTACCACGCCGCCGATCGGCTCGACATGCCGTGGGTGGGCCTGTGCGACCTTGAGCGCGGGTTCGGGTGCATGATGATTATCGACACGCCCGACGACGCACACGTCCATTTCAAGACCTATCCGGTCGGCGGCAGAAAGCTGGTCGCGCCGAAGCTGATCTGGGTATCGAGTAAGCGCGCGTTCGCCTATCCGCGACGGCTGATCTACCGCTTCCTGCCGAAGGGCGGTTACGTGTCGATGGCCAAGGCCTTCCGCGCCTATGTCAGAGACAAGGGACTGCTCGTGACGCTGGCCGAGAAGCGCCGGAACAACCCGAATCTCGAGCGGCTGTTCGGCGCGGTGAACGTCTGGGGCGATGCGACGCTGGCGTTCGCGCGACAGGCCAAGGCCGCCGGCGTCGACAAGATGCTCGTCAACGGCCGCAGCACGCCCGAACAGACCCGCGGCGTCAACGAGTTGGGCTATCTGACCAGCGAATACGACAACTACACCGACATCCTGCCGCTGGAAAAATGCCGCCAGATCGATGCCAAGCATGCCCCGTTGCCCGACAGCGCCGTCCTGAAGGCGGACGGCAAGCGGATGACGGCTTGGCTGACGCTCGACAAGAAGCGCCAGTACATGAAGCGGTGCCCCGCCCTGTGGGTAAAGACGGCCAAGATCGTCGTTCCCGAGGCGCTCCGCGAGTATCCGTACCTCGGCCGGTTCATCGACGTGACCACGGCCGAGGGACTGTACGAATGCTTCGACCCCAAGCACCCGCTGACCAAGACGCAGAAACGCCGATGCGCCGTCGACCTGTTGAGCTACGTCCGATCGCACAATCTGGTGGTCGGCGGCGAGCACGGCATCTGGTGGGCCGTGCCCCACCTGGACTACATCGAGGGGATGATGAGCGGCAGCCCCTGGTACTACGCCTGGCCGGCCGGTCATCTGGTCCGCCCCAAGACCCGGGACCAGCGGTTCACCAGCCCGTGGGGCCGCAAGCTGCCGGGTTTCGAGATCTACGAGCAGTGGGGCATCGGCCACCAATGGCGGGCGCCGCTGTGGGAACTCGTCTTCCACGACTGCGTCATCAGCACCTGGTACTGGGGCGACACGAACACCTGGCTGTTGAAGACCGCGCCCGAGATTACGCCGAAGAAGGACGCGTTCAACATCCTGTACGGCACGGTCCCGATGATGTGGGTCAACAAACCGGGGGCGTGGCACACCGACCGGGACGTGTTCCTGCGGACCTACCGCAACACCTGCAAGCTCCACGAGGTGATCGCGGGCACGGAGATGCTCACCCACGAGTTCGTCACGCCCGACCACGCCGTTCAGCGGACGCGGTTCAGCGACGGGACGGAGACGATCGTGAATTTCGGCGCAGCGCCCTACCAGGCCAAGGTGGGCGGTCGAACCTACCTGCTGCCGCAGAACGGCTTCGCCGTGAGGGGCCCGGGGATCGAGCAGTCGTTGGCCCTGGTGGACGGCAAGGCGGTAACGACCATCCAGACCCAAGGCTATCGGTTCACCGAGGGCCGCGAGGCGGAATAGACGCTGCGGACCTCAGGCCCTGACCTGTGATTCTAAACGCTCCGGTGACGGTCGCGTACCTGACTGGGTGCTCGACGCGTTCGTCGGCTTGTATGCGTAGGTCGGGGCCATATAATGCTTCACCGAACAAGAGCATGCCTGAGATAGGAGGTTCGTTGAGATGAAACTGGGCGTGAACCTGATGCTGTGGACCGGGAGCTTCAACTCCCGGACGGACCTGAAGCTGATCGACAAGGTGGCGCGGATGGGGTTCGACGGCGTGGAGCTGCCAATCTTCAACCCGAAGACCGTCGGCGTGAAGCGGACGGCGCGGGCGCTGGCGGACAACGGCCTGGGCTGCACGGTTTGTACGGTGCTGGCGCCCGAGCAGAGCCTGGTCGACAGCAGCGCCAAGGTGCGGCAGGCGGGCGTCGATCACCTGGCCGGGGTCCTGGAGATGGGCGCCGAGCTCGGCGCCGACGGCGTGGCCGGTCCGGAGTACGCGCCCGTGGGGCACCTGGTCGGGCGGGGCCGAACGCAACAGGAGTGGAAGCGCTGCGTGACGTCGCTCCGCAAGGTGGCCCGGACGGCCGAGGCCACCGGCGTGATGCTCGGCATCGAACCGATCAACCGCTTTGAGACGTACTTCCTGAACCTGACGGCCGACGCGGCGGCCTTGTGCAAGCAGGTCGGCAGTTCGAGGGTGAAGGTGCTCTACGACACGTTCCACGCGAACATCGAGGAGCGGGACCCCGTGGCCGCGCTCAGGAAGCTAGGCAGGCGGCTGGGACACATGCACACCTGCGAGAACGACCGCGGCATCCCCGGAACCGGCCACGTCGACTGGGACGGCACCTTCCGGGCGCTCAAGGGCATCAAGTACAACGGCTGGCTGACGATCGAGTCGTTCGTGCCGGCGATCAAGGAGCTGGCGGCGGCGGCGGCCATCTGGCGGCCGTTGGCCAAGGACGGCGACGAACTGGCCCGCAAGGGACTGGCGTTCCTCAAGAAGAAGCTCATGCAACACGGTCTGAGCTGATCAGGACCGCGCCATGCGGTCACCCACGCCGGGGCGGAGACCAGAAGGGGTCCTCCTGGAAGGTGACTCAACCATGACCGCTGCCGAGCAGACCCAAGAGCAGCTCTCGAACGAGCTGACCGCGCTCCGCGCCCGCGTCGCGGCGCTCGAGCAAGCCGAGGCCGAGCGCAAGCGGGCCGAGGACTTGCTCCGCATTGAGCGCGACCTCGCCATCGCCCTCGGTTCAGCCAACGACCTGACGGAGGCCTTTAACCAACTGCTGGAGACGGTCTTCCAGATCACTGGAATCGATTGTGGCGGTGTGTATCTGGTTGACCCGCGCAGCGGAGACCTGAACCTTGTCTCCCACAGAGGATTGTCCCGTCGATTCGCAGAGGCCGCCTCCTACCTGCCCGCTGACTCCCCTCACGCTCACCTGGTCATGACAGGCGAACCGGTCTACGGGCTTTACGCCGAAGTCTCTCCCGACAAGGACGAAACGCGCATGAGTGAAGGGCTGCGGGCCCTGGCCGTCATCCCGGTTCAACACAAGGGACGCGTCGTCGCGGTGCTCAACCTCGCCTCCCATACGCACGACGAGGTCCCCGCCACCTCGCGCACCGCGATCGAGGCCATTGCCGCTCAGATCGGTGGCGTGATTGCTCGGGCAGGGGCTGCGGCCGCGTTCGAGGAGAACGAGGCGCGGCTGCGGGAGTTGTTCGACGAAGCCCCGGTGGGCTACCACGAACTCGATGGACAGGGACGGATCACCCGCGTCAACCAGACGGAACTGGAGATGCTGGGTTACACGGCCGAGGAGATGCTCGGCCGTTATCCGTGGGAGTTCTCCGCGGAAGCCGAGGCGTCCCGCAAAACAGTCCTGGCCAAGCTGCGCGGCGAGATGCCGCCTGGGAAGGCCTTTGAGCGAGCCCTTCGACGAAAAGACGGGACGACGCTCCCGGTCCTGATCGAGGATCGTCTGCTCCGGGATGAGCAAGGGCACATCGCGGGCATTCGCTCCACCGTCCAGGACATCACTCAGCGCAAGCAGGCCGAGGAGGCGTTGCAGGACGAAAGAAACAGACTCCAGTCCGTCGTGGACGCCTTGGACGCCATGGACGATGGCGTGACCATCCAGGATCGAGACCATAATATTATTTTCCAGAACCGGGTCTTGACCGAGGTATTCGGTAGGTTGGGAGCCAAATGCTATCAGGTCTATGAGCAGAGGGAGAGTGTCTGCGAGGGATGCCCCGTAGAAATGGCGTACCGGGACGGTCAGTCGCACACGTCAGAGCGGGTAACCATGCCGTCCGGAAAGACAGTCCATTGGGAAACGACGGCCAATCCGATCAGAAACGCGGCAGGGGAGATCGTTGCTTGTCTTGAAATTGGCAGAAACATCACCGAGCGCAAGCGCGCAGAGGAAGAACGGCGGGAACTGGAGCGTCAGATCCAGCAAGCGCAGAAACTGGAGAGCCTCGGTGTGTTGGCTGGTGGGATCGCGCACGACTTCAACAACCTGCTGGTGGGGGTGCTCGGGAACGCGAGCCTGGCGTTGATGGACCTGCCGCCCAAATCGCCGACACGGCACAGCATCGAGCAGATCGAGCTGGCCGCCCGGCGTGCGGCCGAGCTGACGAACCAGATGCTGGCCTACTCGGGCAAGGGCAAATTCGTCGTCCGTCCGCTGGACCTGTCGAAGATGGTGTCGGAGATGGCCCATCTGCTCGAATCGGGCATCTCCAAACGCATCCTCCTGAAGTACGACTTCGCCGAAGCGCTGCCGGCCATCGAGGCCGACGCCACGCAACTCCGTCAGGTCGTCATGAACCTGATCACCAACGCGGCCGAGGCGATCGGCGACGAGAGCGGCGTCATCACGTTAAGTACGAGCGTCATGGAAGCCGACCGCGCGTACCTGGCCCAGACGTTCTTCGACAACGAGCTGCCCGAAGGGCGCTATGTCTGCCTCGAGGTAACCGACACCGGAAGCGGCATGGACGAGGCGACGCGGGCGAAGATCTTCGATCCGTTTTTCACGACCAAGTTCGCGGGCCGGGGCCTGGGCCTGGCGGCGGTGTTGGGCATCGTTCGAGGCCACGGCGGCGCGATCAAGGTCTACGGCGAACCAGGCAAGGGCACGACCTTCAGCGTGCTGATGCCCTGTTCCGACAAGCTGGCCGAAGACGTCGAGACGTACGGCGGGCAAGCGGCGTCATGGTTCGGCAACGGGACCGTCTTGGTCGTCGACGACGAGGAATCCGTCCGGTCGCTGGCCAGACAGGTCCTCGAACACGCCGGCCTTGCGGTGATCACGGCTGCCAACGGGCGGGAGGGGATCCAGGCCTACCGCGAGCACGCCGACGAGGTCATCGCGGTCCTGCTCGACATGACCATGCCGGACATGAGCGGGGAAGAGGCCTTCGGTGAGCTACGCCGCGTTCGGGAAGACGTGAAGGTGATCCTGTCCAGCGGCTACAACGAGCAAGAGGTGACCAGCCGATTCGCCGGCAGGGACCTGGCCGGATTCATCCAGAAGCCCTACCTCGCCACGTCGCTGCTCGAGAAGCTCCGCGGGCTCATCGAGGCGGAGTGACCCCGCCACCGCCAACACCACGACGCCCGGATCGGACACTACTCGTCCGAGAAATTGAAGTGGTCCGCTTGATCTGGTAGACTATGACTGGGTTGCGGGCCGGCGGTCCAGAAGCTTCGATGGTCTGGTAGGATATCATCTCAGGCCAGACACGACGCCCCGTCAACACGTTCGTTACTGCCGTCCCGCGCCGCGGATGCGGGGGAAACCGAGTGCGGATGAGTGCCGGGCCAGTAATCGTTTCTCGGCGGTGGCTGCTCGGGCTGCAGGGGGCATTTCCATCATGAAGCTGGCACGTGTCTCAAAGGGAGCGTTGGGGGCTTGTCTCTGGGCGCTGCTCTTGCCCGCATGGGCTCAAGCCGAGGATCTGGTCCTTGATGTCGGCGCTCCTGCCGTAGAGGTCGTGCCCGGACCGGACGGTCATGCGTCCTTTGTGTGCCCGGATGCGCAGTGGCTCAGTCGAACCGGCGAGCCGGACATCCCGTGGCACGTGATGACGATCCTGCTGCCACCTGACGCATTGCTGGAGACGCTCGCGGTTCGATTGGCGGGGGCGCAATTCCGGGCGATCGCGGGTCAATGGACGGTCAGGCCCGTTCCGCCCGAGGTGACGTGGGACGAGGGCCAG
>CAYOGX010000009.1:0-16427 GCA_964403235.1 uncultured Planctomycetales bacterium
CCGCATCTCGTCGTCGCTGCGGGTGTAGACCACCGCCTGCCACCCCTCGGCGCGGACGCGCTCATACGCGCCGCTACGGGCCAGCGCACAGCCCTCCCAGCCCGGCGTCTCGTAGGCGCAGATGCCGTCTGGCGTCTCGATCCGCTCGAACAGCAGCTCGTACAGGTACCGCGCCCGCCGGATCGACCCCGGCACCAGGCCCAGCCGCTGCAAGACGTCCAGGTCACGCTTGCGGTTGAACACCTCGGTGGGGTCCGTGCGGGCGTAGTCGTCCAGTCCGAGCGCGGTGTAGTGGGGGATCTGGTCGGCGTTCGAGCGCAGCTCGATCGTCACGGTCGGGTCGGCCTTGACCCGGTCGAGAATCTTCCGGACGCGTTGAGCGTCCAGCAACGGACATGGCGCGCCGCCGAGCGTACACACCGTGCTCAGCAGGTGGTGCGCCCGCACGGTGACCGCCGCGTTGCACAGCCCGTCGTCCACGGTCTTGCGGTCCGTCATTCACGTTCTCCTCGACGTGGGTATCTTATCCCCTGCCTGCAAGGGCGGCGGGTGCCATGGGCAAGTACCGACCCACCAGGGTCGGGCCTTGCCCGTGCCGGCGCCGGTTCAGGCCGTCGCACGGGCAAGGCCCAATCCTTGCGGATTGGCCCTTGCCCATGGCACCCGCTCGCGCGCAAGACGGTCCGACCAGACACGGCCCCAGGCTGTCGGTCGGACCCACGCCTGCACGCCACCGCGGCGCGTCAGGCGGCGGTCACCTTCTGCCGACCGCCCTTGCGAGGACGGACGCCGTTGTCGAAACCGGCGATCTCGTCCTTGTGGAGCAGCCGGTTGCACAGCATCTCGATGCCGGTGATCTCGTTGCCCTGTTCCGGCGTGACGAACGTGATGGCCATGCCGGGGGCGTTCATGCGGCTCGATCGGCCGACGCGGTGCAGGTAGTCCTCGGGGTTTTCGGGAATGTCGTAGTTGATCACGTGCGAGATGTTGGGCACGTCGATCCCCCGACCCATCAGGTCGGTGGCGACGAGCATTTGGATCTTCCGCTCGCGGAACTGGCCCACCACGCGATCGCGCTTCTGCTGGGGCAGATCGCCGTGAATGTGCAACGCGTTGAACTTCCGCTTCCGAAGCGCGCTGCCCAGCCGATCCGCGCCGTGTTTGGTCCGCGTGAAGATCAGGGCCAGCTCGGGCTTCTCTCGCGTCAGCACCTCGATCAGCAACGGGAGCTTCCGTTCCTTCGCCACCGAGAAGTAGCGCTGGTCCAGCGTCTCGACGGACGGGTTGGCATCGTCGACGGCCGACAGGCGAATCGGGTCGCGCAGGAACCGGTCCCCCAGACGCATGATGTCCGGCGGCAGCGTGGCCGACAGGAACATCGTCTGCCGGCGGTTGGTGCACTTGCCCAGTATCATGCGGATGTCCTTACGGAAGCCCATGTCGAACATCCGGTCCACCTCGTCCAGCACCGCGATGGTGAACCGGCTGAAGTGGACGGTCTTGCGCCGGTAGTGGTCGAGAACCCGTCCCGGGGTGGCGACGACGATCTCCGGGTCCTTGGCCAGGCGTTCCATCTGCCGTTTGATGGGCGCGCCGCCGTAGACGGCCACGGCGCTGGGAGGGCGCCTTCCCGTCATCTTTCGGGATTCCTCGGTGATCTGCATCGCGAGCTCCCGCGTCGGTGCCAGCACCAGCGCGCGGGTGGTCTCGCCTTTGAAGACGCTCTCGAAGATCGGCAGCAGGAATCCGGCCGTCTTCCCGGTGCCGGTCCTTGCCCGGCCGACGCAATCGCGTCCCGTCAGCGCGGCCGGGATGAACTTCTCCTGGATCTCCGTCGGTTCTGTAAATCCAATGCGCTGGACCGCCGCCAGCGCCCGCGGGCTCAGGCCAAGCTTGGCAAATGCCTCCGGCTCGAGCAAAGCTGTCTCGTCGTTCTCTGGGTTCTCAGAAACCACCTTGATTTGATCGGTCATAACTGTTCCTATTAAACACTTTCAGACACACAACAACTATTGGGCCACTGCCCAAACACCCTCAGGCCCGCCGACAATCCGTCACGATGCAGGCACCACGGAGGTCTGGCTTGCTGTTCGGTCACGTTCGTAGGACCCGATTCTCCATGACACGGTGGGCAAGGTGCGTCACCAGGCTGCAATCCAGAACCGATGCGGAACTCCCTTGGGGGAGGGTGGCATGACAAACGACCAACCGCACGGGCAGGAATCACCCGGCACCGCCGCAGTCTCACAGGACACCCACGGCCGTGCCACACCGTAACAGAATCCTCACGATAGATATTATATCGGTCCTTATGTCGGAGGTCCAGCATTAACTTCTCGTCGGCGCGGCGGTCTACCTCATCGCCTCAACCTGCCCTGCGGTGGGCATGGACGGCTGGGCGCCGAACTGGGTGCAGGCCAGGGCTCCGGCGGCGTTGGCGTACTGGACGGCTTCGACGAGCGGTAGGCCCCTGGCCCGGGCCACCGCCAGTCCAGCCGTGAACGCATCGCCCGCGGCGGTCGTGTCGACGGCCTCAACCGGGTGACCCGCCAACAGCTCGAAACGCCCGTCGCTCAGCACGGCCGCCCCCCGCACGCCGAGTTTCAGGACGACGTCGTTCGCACCGCGCTGGGCAAGCGCCTGTGCGGTCGCTTCGGGTTCGAGCGATCCACCCGCGACGCCCAACAGGGTCTCGGCCTCGGTCTCGTTCGGCGAGAGGACATCGACGCGGAACAGATCGTCCGGCGGACCAGCCGGCGCGGGCGCCGGATCGAGGATCGTCTCGACCGCGTGCCGGCGACACACTCGGATCGCGTGGATGACCGTCGCGACGGGCAGCTCCAACTGCAACAGGCAGACCGCCGCCTCGGCGATGGCGTCCTCGGCGGCGTTGATGTCGGCCGGCGTGACCGCGAAGTTGGCCCCGCTGGCCACGCAGATGGCGTTCTCGCCCGAACCGGCCACCACGATCAACGCGACCCCACTGGCGGTCTCGGGCGTCGAGGCGACGTGACACGTGTCGATGCCGTCGGCCTGGAGCCCGACGACCAGGCGCTGGCCGAACGCGTCGTCACCGACGCGGCCCACCATCGCACATCGAGCACCCAACCGGGCGGCGGCGACCGCCTGATTCGCGCCCTTGCCCCCGGGAATGGTCTGGAAGTCGCTGCCCAACACCGTCTCGCCGGGCGCGGGAACGTGATCGGTGCGGGCCACCAAATCCATGTTGATGCTGCCGACCACCACGACGTTGGGGGCGTCTGAAGGAACCATGATGTGGGGCTCCGAGGTGCGAACCGCGGTCATTCTCGCCGATCCCAACCCGCCGAGCAACAGAAACTCCCGGAAGCGGTTCGTTGCCTCGGTGGCATGGGCTGCGCTTCACCCAGCCTGTCACGATCCTTTTTCTGACAGGTCGTGGCCCACCGGGCCTGACGAACATAAGATGAGGCCGGGTACAGGTCGAGGTCTCCTCAGCCGAGCCGCCAGGATGCAGATTGCCAACACATTCTGGCATGGTATGCGTCACCCTGGCCTATGCTGGGCGCTGATCGGGTTCCTGTGTATCCGCGCTGCCATCTGGCTGACGGCGTGGTTCACGGTCCCCGATCCGGCGGAGCTGGGGCCCGGGCGGTGGTGGTCCGAGGTGCCGTTGGTAAGGTGGGACAGCGCCTTCTATCGATGCATCCTCCGCGACGGGTATCCCCCCGGCCCGCCGGTCCCACCGACGGTCGAGTTCTTTCCGGTCTACCCGCTGTTGGCCCGCCCGCTCGCTCTGGTGGTCCAACGCGACGTGGCCCTCGTGGCGGTGTCCAACCTGGCCGCCCTGATCGGGGCCGGTTTCGTCTACGCCTGGGCCCGCCGTCTCACCGACCGCCGCACGGGGTTCTGGTGCGTCATGTTGGCGTCGGCCTATCCGGCCGCGATGTTCTTGTCGGCCGGCTACACCGAAGGGCTGTTCTTCTTGGAGGTCGCGACGGCCCTGTGGCTGCTGGCGCGCGGACGGCCCCTGCCAGCAGCATGCGTCAGCGCAGTGGCGACGGCCACGCGACCCACCGGACTGGCGTTGGCGGCCGTCATCCTCGTCTGGACCTACCTGCATGCCCGGGCCCACACCCGCTCTCGCCCCGGGCCTCGTGCTTGGACCCGTCGTGTGATGCATCTCTTGGCGGTGGGGGGCGTGCCGGTCAGCGGCTTCGTCGCGTATCAAGCGTATCTGTGGCATCGATACGGCCGGCGGGACGCGTCCTTCGCGGTCCAGGAATACTGGCGCAAGAAGGACGTCGAGCACCCGCTGGTCAAGACGCTGTTGTTGCAGCCGGTGTTGGAACGGTCCGCGCGGCCGATCAAGTACCTCGTCCGCGGGCAATTCGGTTTGCTCGCCGAGATGGGAAACTACAACGCGCTTCTCGGCACGTTGATCCTTGCGCTGGGCATCAAGGGCCTGATCCGACCCGGCGAGATTCCGCGCGTTCTGTTCTTGCTCCCCGTCGGGATCTTCGTGATGGCGTATTTGCCGGATCCCGCGGGTGGGGGCTATCTGGTCTCCATCGCCCGGTACCAGACGGCGGCCCTGCCGTGTTTCCTGCTGCTGGCAAGGTGGAAGCTGTGGCAACGACGCCCACTCGCCCTGTACGCCCTCTTCGCCCTGCTGGTGGCCCTGCAATGCCTGTACGCCCGCGCCTTCGCCAACTGGGAGTGGGCTGGATGACCACCCCCCCGGTCGGCCCGCGTCACCCGGGCGGCGGGGTCAACTGATAAATCCGTACGGGCCCGCTGGCGAAGACGATCTTGCCCGCTCGGTCCCGAACCAGCCGGTCAAGCCGGTCCGACTCCCTGTCGTAGCGCCCCTTCCCGATACCCGACCGAATGGCCTGGCGTTCGATGTCCAGGACGTGCGTGACGGGGCGGGTCCTGGCCATGTCGTGTGCGGCCGACGTCTGATCGAAATGCGCGTGCCACGCCGTGACGCCCACACCGGCCACGGCCGGCAGGTACGCGCCGGCCGTCCCGTAGAGCGTGGCGACGAAATCGTCCGCGGGGCTCAGGTGTCGTGCCGACCATTGCAGCGCCTGCCAGGCCTCCTCGCTGATGACCGGTCGGCACGCCGTCCGCTGGAAGTACCGGTAGTGCTGTGACAACGCCAACACGAACAATACCGATGCGACGATCACGGGGCGCGGCCGTCGAACCGTGACGGCCGGTGGCAGACGTCGCCACGCCAGCCCCACCCCCAGCGCGGCCGCCCCCAGCGCGAACTCGCGGACCCGCACCGGATACAACAACAAGCTGCCCGGCAGCAGACCGTACTTGGCGTTCATCAGAACCAGCCCATTGGCTAGCAAGACGGAAACGACCACCATCAACGCCGACCACCGACGACGGACGGCAAGCACACCCACCGCCACGATGAACACGACGGTCAGAAACTTCCCCATCGCATCGCCGAGGTAGGCCGGCACGGTCAGCAGCAGTTGCAGCCCCTTCCCGGCGTAGGCGTCCTGCATCTCGGTGGCGTCAATCCACGCGCCCGTACCTCCGTCGAAGCGCGGGCGGGCGACGACCAGGTACGCGAGCACGATGCCGGCCGCCAGCAACGCCGCCAGGCCCGCGCCCGCGAGCCCTCGCCGACGATGCCGCGAGACGATCAGCCCCACAACGGTCGCCACCGGCACGCCGATGTATAACCAACCCGCCGCCATGCACCCGTGGAGTATGGGTTGCGCCCCCGCGCACAGTCCCAACGGGATCCATCCCGGCCCCCGCTTGCCGCGCAGGACGTCCACGAGCAACCGAGCGCTCAAGAAGCCGACGGCCAACGTAAGGACACACGGGAACCCGCCCCATGAAAGCGTTCGCTGCGCCTGGTGAGCGAACCACGCGACAGCGACGGCCGTCACCGCGGCCGGGACGCGCGGCGTGACCAGTCGAACCAACAGATACAGGCTCAGGACCAGCGCCGCGAACGTCAGGGGAACCGCCGCCAGTACCGCAGCCGCAGGGGATGCACCGCACAAAACCGCCACGGCCGCCAGGGCCGGCACACCGTGGTTCATCGCCCCGAAGGGAACCCCCGGCGCGAACGGGGCCAGCGAGTCCGGCAGGCCCGCCTCGGCCGCGATCAGCCGGGCATTGAGCGCATATCGCGAGGCGTCCATGCCGTCCGGGACGTGTTTGGCGAACACCGGCGTCAGGTAGGGGGCGCACCCGACCAGCAAAATGACCGATGCCGTCACACGTCGCCGACCGTACCGAGCAAACACGGTCAACGGCTTCGGCGCGATCTCAACACGATGGGCTGCCCGGCGGCTTCGATATGCCAGCGCGATCGCCGCGGCGAGCGCCAGCGCCGCCGCCACGACCAGCCCCCAACGAAACGACAGCAGATACAACGCCGCCGCCCAATAGGCCCCACCCAACAAGGGCCAGGTCGCGAGCGTATCCCGGCACCGAAGCGGCCCGGGAAGCATCCGCGACAACACGTATCCCGGGACGCACGCCGCCACCCAGACCATCAGCAGGGCCCAGAGGTGGTCGGCAAGTTCGGCTCCCCAGACCATTCGGCCCCGTTCCTGAAAGCGCCCCGGCAGGGCCCTCGGCGAGATTTACATCGCGCGTGTGCCGTCGGCTGCGGAAGCGCGTCTACCCGCTCGCGCCGCGGACCGCCCAGGCGTCGACCTCGACCAGGATGCCGCCCCACAGGTTGCATTCGACGCAGGTGCGGCAGGGCAGCGGGTCCTTGAAATAGGTGCGGTAGACCGCGTTGAAGGCGTCGAAGTCCTTGATGTCGTCGAGGAACACGCCGATCTTGACGCAGTCGTCCATCGTCGCGCCCGCGGCGGCCAGGGCGTTCTTGACGTTGTCGAGCGTCACGCGGGCCTGCTCCGTGATGTCCGACCCGACGATCTTCATGCCGTCCGGATCGAGCGGGCCCTGGCCCGAAACGATGATCAGGTCGCCAGCCGTCAGGGCGATCGAGTACGGGCCCTTGTAGTCCTTCCACGCCTCGGGGGTGTGGGGCTGCTTCTTGGGCATCTGGTCTTCTCCTTACCTGCGCACCACCGCGGGCTTCGCGCCGCGAAGCGACACGGCTGGGTCTTGCTGTCCGCGTACATCCAACGAATCCCCCCTGCCCGTCCTGCACGTCGCTTCGGATGTCCATGTCCACGGATCGAGCGAGTGTATCTTGGAAGAAGCCGACCACACGGTCAAGACGGCCGAGGCGCCCGCTGACAGATACGGTGATCCGCATGATCGCGTCGGGGCGCTGGCCCCGCGGATGCCCGGGGCGCGCCGGGGTGGGTTGATGACATCCGGTTCCATGCGTACCATCAGTATGGGTTGTCCGGCCGGGTTGAAGGCGTCGGGACCGCCGGACACGCCACGACCGACGACCGGGTGGGCGGAAAGGACGGGAACTGGTGTTCCCACTGGTCTTCAAAACCAGTTGCGGGCGGATAAGACCGTCCGTGGTGGGTTCGATTCCTACCCTTTCCGCCATCTGTTTTGCGCGGATCAAGGGGCACCGGCCCGATCCGAGGCGCGACCGTGAGGGAGCGGTCGCTCAGGAGCTGTGACGTGGTTCATGATGATTGCGACAAGGCACCGCCGGCGAGCGCCGCGATACGACTGACGCGGTTGACGCAGGCGGGTGGGTGAGCGAGCAAGAGGCCGCCGCTGGCCTTGGCGCGCGTGACGCGCGATCTCGCCCAGATGTTCACCCCGGCCGAGTGCCCGGCGCTCCTGGTGGGGCTGCAGACCGGCGATGACGCCGCCGTCTACCGGATGGACGCCGAGCGCGCGCTCGTCGTGACGACGGACTTCTTCCCGCCGATCGTTGACGACGCGTACAGCTACGGGGCGGTGGCGGCTGCAAACAGCATGAGCGACGTGTATGCCATGGGCGGCGAGGTGTTGGTGGCGGTCAACATCGCGGCCTTTCCGCCCGACCTGCCCGACGAGGTGGTTCGCGAGATCTTCCGCGGCGGGGCCGACCGCGTTCGGGCCGCCGGCGGTGTGCTGGCCGGCGGGCACACCATCGACGATGCCGAGCCCAAGTACGGTCTGGCCGTCGTCGGGACGGTCCGGCCCGATCGGATCGCCACCAAGGCCGGCGCCCGACCGGGCGACGCGCTCGTCCTGACCAAACCGCTCGGGTCGGGCATGGTCACGACGGCGATCAAGCTCGAGACGGCCGAGCCCGACCACGTCCAGGCCGTCACCGCCTCGATGGTGCGGTTGAACAAGGTGGCGGCCGGGGCCATGCAGGCCGGCGAATTCCACGCGTGCAGCGACGTAACGGGGTTCAGCCTGCTCGGCCATGCCTGGGAGATCGCCGAGCAGAGCGGTGTTCGGCTCCGGGTGCGGATGGACGATCTGCCCTGGCTGCCCGGCGCAATCGGGTACGCCGACAAGGGACCCTTCGCGGCCGGTTCGCATCGAAACGCCGAGGCGTACGGCGAGCACGTCACCTTCACGCGATCCGTGTCCGAGAAGATGGCGCTGGTCCTGTACACGCCCGAGACATCCGGCGGGCTGCTCATCGCGCTGCCGCCCGAGGAAGTGGGCGGGCTGATCTCGCGAATGTCGGCAGCCGGCGAGCGGGCCTGGACGGTCGGGCAGGTCCGCCAGGGTGACCCCGGCGTCGAGATCGTCTGAAGTGCCGCAGCACCCCAACCGTCGTCGGACGAGCAGCCACTTGTTCTATTAGCAGGGGGTACGACCGGGTGGGGCGGTCAAGCGGAGCCGACGAGATCGGCGCACCTTGGCCGTGCTACCCCACTGGATTGCGTTGATCCAGCCGCCTTGTCCCTATACAATGGAATCAGCACGTTGGGGGGAATCATGTCAGGATGGAATGGGCGCGATAGCGCCGGGAGCGACGATCATGTCCGTGGGGTTTTACTCCGTTGAGGACGCCAAGCAGCGTCTTGGAAAGAGCGAACAGGAGCTACGTGCGCTGGCAAAGGACGGCCAGCTCAACATGGTGGAGGACGGCGACGCAGCATGGTTCAGCGCCGCTGACGTCGACGAGATGAGCGGCGGCGGGGACGAGGCCGACGTGCCGATCGACCTGACCATGGAAGATGACCTGGCCATTGCCCCGCCCGAGAAGCCCAAGTCGGAGAAGGATATCACCGACATCCCGATCGCCCTGGAGCCCGAGGAAGAGGCCCCTCAGGAGGACGGGATGTCCAAGATCAGGGGTTTCAGCGGCGCGGGCGTCTCTTCGATCCAGGGCGGGCACGACACGTCCAAGCTGAAGCGAGACGTGATCCAGACCGGCAACGGCGCAACGCGGTGCCGGACGTTCCACGCCAAGCTCAACGACGCGTCGCTGAGCTATCTCAACAGCCAGGTCAACGAGTGGATCGACGGGGATCCCACGATCGAGATCAAGTTCGCGACCAGTTCCGTCGGCGTGGTCGAGGGCAAGCACGCCGAGCCGCACTTGATCATGACCGTGTTCTATTGATGGCCCTTGGCCCGGTCGCGCAGCTCGTCGCAGCCTTTTCGCAGCGATTCGAGAATGGCCTGGTGCTCGTTTCGGGTCGCCAGGTTCTTCTCTTCATGGGGGTCGTTGGTTAGGTCGTAGCGCGCTTCGTACACGAGGTCCCGCTCGAAGCGGCGGATGTCCCTCCAACGCTCGGTGCGGACCGGCTCGCTCTTGGGGACGTTTCTCAGGACGACAGTTCTTCGAGGAGTTCACCGTTCCCTCGGCCGCGGTCGACGGGCGTTCCGCGAAGGGCGAGGCTCAGCACGTACCAGGGCCAGGCCTTGGCCGAGGGGGCGTGGGCGATGCTCCGCCCGAGCAGATCCGCCGATTGGGTGTAGTCCCGACGACGGGCGATGGCCTTACCCGCGGTGTAGTAGGTCTTGGCAAGGCGTCGGTGGGCCAGGCCCGGTGGAATGATGCCGTCGCCGTGCTTGTCGTAGAACTCCTCGAGGAGCCGGGCCTTGCGAATCAGGTTGCGGACGCTCCCGTTTCGGCTGAGACTGCCGCGGTGGCTCCGCCGATAGCACAGGGGCTTGGACAGGCTGACGAAGGGGTGGTGGAGGCTCAGTCGCAGCCATAAGTCATAGTCCTCGTTGGCCTCCAAGCCTTCGTCGAAGCCTCCAGCCTGACGGATCACGTCCCGTCGAGCGACCACGCACGAGGTGTGAATGAAGATGCTGGCGAACAGGGGCGCGACGACCAGGCCGCCATGCTGCGGCTTCCGGTGCCCAGGCAGAATCCGTCCCTGTCCGTCGATGGTCCGCGAGTCGGTGTAGCCGAGGGTGGCGTCGGGTCGAGCGCGGAGAGCAGCGGTGCTCTCGTCGAGGAACTCGGGCAGCCAGAGGTCGTCGGAATCGAGGAAGGCCACCAGCGAGCCCCTGGCCTCGGCCAGCGCATGGTTACGGGCCGCCGCCACCCCCCGCTGCTCCTGCCAGAGGTACCGGAGGGGCTCGGGACGCTGGCGGACCACCTCCCCGGTCCCGTCGGTGCTGCCGTCGTCGATGATGATCACCTCGTAGTCACGAAAGGTCTGTCGGGCGACGCTGTCCAGTGTATGACCGATGAGCGACGCGCGGTTGTGGGTCGGAACAAGCACGCTGACCTGGGGACAGGACATGTGGGAACACCTACACGAAGTCGCGCGTCCCTCGGCGGGCGGCGCTATCCATGTTGAGGATTGTCACCGTGAAGCCCGATCCATGCCGACCGTGTTGACCGCGCCAAACCCGAAACCACTGCGGCCGGCTCGCGTGCCCGTTGCCCGTCTCCTCCACGATCAGGAGCCAGACCTCAGCGGGGCACACCGTCTCGAAGCGAAGGTGTTATTATCGTCCTTACCCAGTAATGTTCAACCCCAAACTCAGGCAGATACCGATTTCGCTGGCCGCGTCAAAAAAAAATGACCCCCGCCAGACCTTGACAGGGCCAAACCCCATCGTTAAAAAAAGTGGTCTTTCGCAGCAAGGGAGACCTGGTGGATGGGTAGGGGCTCCGTTGCCGGCCCCTCAGGTAGGCTATGTGGGGATAGGGTTCGGCCAACGAGATACGATGTCGAACGGAAACATCGACCAGGACGGTAGTAGACCCCAAGCCAGATAACACAGATGGGGCGTTTTCCATGATTCAAGTGAGGAATCTAAGCAAGTGGTACGGGCCTGTCAGGGCCGTTGACAACATCTCGTTTCGCATACGCGAAGGGGAGATCGTCGGCTTCCTGGGTCCCAACGGGGCCGGCAAGACGACGACGCTGCGGATCCTGACGTGTTTCATGCCGGCCAGCAGTGGATCGGCCTCGGTGGCGGGCTTCGACGTGTTCTCTGAGTCCATGGCGGTCCGCGAGCAGGTCGGGTACTTGCCCGAGTCGGCGCCGCTCTATCCGGAGATGCGGGCGAGCGAGTACCTGAGTTTCCGGGCGAAGCTGCGGGGCATCGCCTCGACGGATCGACCCGCCGCAGTCGAGCGGGTCGCCCGCCGCTGCCGGGTGGCCGACTTCATCACGCGGCCCATCGGGCAGCTCAGCCGCGGCATGAAGCAACGGGTCGGGCTGGCCGAGGCCCTCATGCACGATCCAAAGGTGCTCGTCCTCGACGAACCCACGATGGGCCTGGACCCCGCCCAAATCCGCGAGACGCGAAACCTGATCAGGGAGCTGGCCAAGGACCACACGGTGATCCTCAGCTCGCACATCCTTCCGGAGGTGGAGGCCACCTGCGAGCGGACCATCATCATCGCCGCGGGCCGCATCGTCGCCAGCGGGTCGCCCAGCGAACTCAAGGAGCGGATCACCGGCAGCAGCCGGCTGATCGCCGAGGTCCGCGGGCCCGCCGAGGCCGTCAAGACCGCCGTCACCGGCATCAACGGCGTGGGCAAGGTCCAGACCACCCTGGTCGACGGGTGGAACCGGCTGGTCATCGAGGCCCAGCCTGGACAAGACGTCCGCGAGGACATCTTCAAGATCGCCAGCAAGAACGGTTGGGCGCTCCGCGAGATCCGTCGCGAGGTCGCCAGCCTCGAGGACTTCTTCGTCCAGATCACCGCGCAACAGAATATCGAGCGCGAAGGGCACGCTTCGACCTAGCTGGACGCGGTTGGCTATCAGGAGGCATCGACGTGCGAAACGTATTGGCCATAACGCAACGGGAGTTGGGCGCGTTCTTCTTCTCCCCGATTGCCTACGTCGTGTTGTTCGCCTTCACGTTCATGGTGGGGTTGCTGTTCGTCTTCTTGACGGACAATTTCACCCCGGGCAGCGAGGCCTCGCTCCGCGACACGTTCAACTGGCTGCCGCCGCTGCTGTGCATCGCCGTGCCGATCCTGACCATGCGGCTGATCAGCGAGGAGTACCGCAGCGGCACGATCGAGACGCTCATGACCGCCCCCATCAGCGACGCCGAGGTGGTGGTGGGCAAGTTCCTCGGCGCGTTCATCTTCTACGCGATCATGCTGGCGGCCACGCTGTTCTACGTGGTGTTGCTGAGCGTCTACGGGGAGCCGGATTACGGCCTGCTGGCCAGCGGCTACTTCGGACTGTTGATGATCGGCGCGATGTTCGTGGCGATCGGGTTGTTCTTCAGCGCGACTACCCACAACCAGATCATCGCGGCGCTGTTGGGGGCGTTCTTCCTGCTGTTGCTGACCATCCTGGCCTGGATCATCGTGCAGTTCACCGACGTGGAGGGGCCGATCCAGCTGCTCTTGCAAATGGTCTCGATCATGGACCGGTTCCAGCACTTCAACCGGGGGCTGGTGGATGTAAACAATCTGGTGTTCTTCTGCGGGGGCACGGCGTTCTTCCTGTTCCTCGCGGTCAAGGTCGTGGAGTCGCGACGATGGCGGTAACCAAAGACAAGAAGGACGAGGCGTCTAAGGGCCAAGACGAGCACATGCTGCGGTTCAAAGGACGGCAGTGGATCGTCGGGGCCAACGTGCTGGTCATGGTCGTGCTGGCGGCGGCGCTGCTGGTCTTCGCCAACTACCTGGCCTTTACCTTCAACAGCAAGAGCGACTGGACGTCCACGGGCATCAACAGCCTGGGCGAACAGTCGCGAAAGCTCATGACCTCGCTGCCGGAGAACGTCAAGCTCACCAGCTTGTACAGGACGTTCCAGGACCCGGCCTTCGAGGCCGAGGCCAAGAAGTTCCGGAACGCCGTGCAAGACATCCTCAATCTGTACCAGATCGAGTCGCCGTCGAAGGTCGACGTG
Source organism: uncultured Planctomycetales bacterium (assembly GCA_964403235.1). Classification (GTDB taxonomy): domain Bacteria; phylum Planctomycetota; class Phycisphaerae; order UBA1845; family JAFGLZ01; genus JAFGLZ01. The sequence continues at coordinate 13,201 of CAYOGX010000009.1, forward strand.
GCGTTCATCAACCCGGCCAAGGACCGGGACAAGATCCTCGCGCTGGTCGACAGCCTGCGGAAAAAGACCGCCTATCAGGGCGAGGCGAAGAAGCACCGGTCGTTGATCGAGACGTTCAACGACAGGCTGTCGCCGGAGATCCTGGCGCTTCTCGAGGCCGAGGGCAAGCAGCTTCAGGCCTTCGCCGACAAAGAGAGAAAACTGCTGGACGTCCGCGATTACGGAATCGTGATGCGAAATTGCCAGATCCTGGCACAGAAGGTCGACCAGGCCAAGCAGGGCGTCAGTGCCGCAACCGCCGACGAGTTGCCCAAGTACTCCGGCGCCGTTGATGAGATCAAGAACCGCTACGAGGAGCTCAAGCGGGTCCTGACGAACCAGGGCGAGTGGCTGGCCAAGGTCGATCAGTGGGCCAAGCAGTACAAGATCGAGGACACGACGTTCTTCAAGGAGGCCCCGGCCCGCTACAAGAAGCTCATCGAGCGGATCGACGCCGAGCTGGACAAGGCCAAGGACCTGCCCACGCTGAAGCTCGAGGAGCTGGACCGTCAGGTCCGGCCGGACACCATCATCGTCGAAACCGACGAGGAGGCGCGGGTGTTGAGCTTCGAGGACGTCTGGCCGGCGAAGCAGCGGGGCCAGTTCGGCCAGGCGATGGGCAACGCGTTCAAGGACCGGCGATGCGCGGCTGAGGTGGAGATCAGCTCGGCCGTCTTGCAGTTGACCCAGAAGAAGCGGACGGGGGTGGTGTTTGCTCGCTTCGGCGGGCAGCCGCTGTTCTTTGGCGGCATGATGATGATGATGGGCGGCGGGCAGGCCCCGTACGGTGGGGCCAAGGACCGGCTGGAGAAGGCCAACTTCGTCGTCAAGGAGTGGGACCTGGCCACCAAGAAGGAGCCGCCCGAGTTCGAGGACGCCGACAAGGTGGACCGCGTCGTTTGGGTCCTGCTGAAGCCCGACCAGGTCCAGCCGCCACAGGGCATGCCGCCGCAGATGAGGCGGCCCCCGAGACAGTTCGGACCCGAGGAGCGCGAGGCCGTCATGAAGGCCCTGGGCGACGAGCCGCGGGCCCTGTTCATCGCCGGATGGGTGTCCCCGCCGCGGACCCCGATGATGATGGGCCCGCCCCCCACCTATGAATACAACGACTGGCTCAAGGATCAGTGGGCCCTGGAGGTCCGCTACAGCTACCCGGTGTTGGAGGCCTTCAGCATCGAACCGGGCAAGATGGCCTTCCGGCGCGACCCGTTCAGCATCACCCGTTACCGGTTCAGCGACCAGCCGATCGTCGCGCCGCTCAAGGGCCTCAAGGGGATGTTCCCCTACGCGGCCCCTATCAAGAAGAACGACAAGCTCCCGGATGGGGTCACCGTCACCGACCTGGTGACCATCCCGCAGCGCGATGACATGTGGGCCGAGTCGGACTTCAACGGCCTGGTCCAGGAATACCAGAAAAAGCACCACGTCACGAAGGGCAAGATGGACCAGTCCGGCCCGTTCCCGATCGCCGTGGCGGCGACCAAGGTCCGCGACGACAAGACAGTGGGCAAGATCGTGCTGGTGTCGAGCCTGCGCTTCGCTATGGATGCGGTGGCCTTGTCCCGCGCGCTGATGCAAGGGGCACAAGGCTTCATGCTGGTGTTGAACAACCCGGCCAACATGGATCTGCTGGTCAACGCGATCCACTGGCTGAACGACAACGAGGGACTGATCGGCAAGGGCACCGAGAGCCGCGACATCCCACGGCTGGACGAGTTGACGCCGGGGGTCGGTCTGACGGTGGCCCGGGCGCTGGCGGTCGCCGTCTGGCCCGTGATGGCGCTGCTGGCCGGTGTGGCCGTCTGGTTTGTGCGAAGGAGGTAGCTCGAGGATGAACGTTAAGACCACGATTGTCCTGGCAGCGGTGCTGGTCGTGGCCGTCGGCGCCTTCCTGATCTTCAGGCCCGATGCCGGCGTGACCCCACCCGGGGCCACCACCGAGACCGAAGCGAAGGGTAAGCCGCTCTACGAGCTCGCCCAACTGGTCAAGTTCGAGGTCCAACGGCCCGACAAGCCCAAGCTCGTGTTCGCAAAGCCCCTCAAGGAAGGCAAGCAGGACGAATACGACGACTGGCGGCTCGTCGCGCCGATCAAGGCCAAGTCCACCCACTGGGAGGTCAACTCGTTCGCCGACAAGTTCAAAGCGCCCAAGTACAAGGAAAAGTTCACGCCGGGCCAGGGCGGGTTCCCCGCGCCCGACAAGATCGGGCTGGCCAAGCCCAACGCCGTCATCGTCGTCACCGACAAGAAGGGCGCCGGCAAGAAGATCGAGGTCGGCGATCAGGTCTTCGGCAGCGACGAGACCTATATCCGCCTGGCCGGCGAGCAGCAGGCCTGCATCGCCGAGATCAAGGTCCGCGACGACCTGAAGAAGGACGTCGAGAAATTCCGGTCCAAGGACCTGTTCGACTATGACAAGGCCAAGGCCGTTCAGGTCGAGATCGCCCACGAGGGCAAGACCTACCTCATGGTCAAGGGCGAGGCCGACAAATGGGTGATCGACCAGCCCGTCAAAGCACCGGCCGACAAGAGCAAGATCGACAGCCTGCTCAGCGACATCCGGCAGCTCCGCGCGGAGGAGTTCATCGACGATGCCCCCAAGGGCCTGACTGCCTTCGGCCTGGACAAGCCCAAGACGTCGGTGACCGTCACCATCGAGGAGAAGATCAAGGAGACCAAGAAGGACGACAAGCCCACGACCACCCAGGCGACCCAACCGGCCGAACCCAAGATCAAGCGGACGACCCACACCGTCCTGTTCGGCGGGGCCAGCGACCTGAAGGGCGAGAAGTTCTTCTGCAAGTTGGGCGATCAGCCGTGGGTCGTCAGCGTCACCAAGCCCAACTACGAGAAGGTCCATCCCAAGCTGAAGGAATGGCGCGACGCGAAGGTCACCCAGGCCAAGGTGCTCGATGCCCAGAAGATCGACCTGACGGTCGCCGGCAGGAACCTGACACTGGCCAAGAAGGGCGGCGCCTGGCGGATCGTCGCGCCCAAGGCCGGCAAGGCCGAAGCCGCCGCCGTCACCGACCTGCTCAACGCCATCAAGGACCTCAAGGCCAGCGGGTGGGAGGATGAGCCGAAGGACACCAAGGCCTACGGCCTGGACAAGCCGAAGGCCGAGATCGTCCTGGCCATCAGGGGCAGCACCACGCCCGAGCGGATCCTCGTCGGCGGGCAGACGAAAA
>CAYOGX010000010.1:0-16060 GCA_964403235.1 uncultured Planctomycetales bacterium
ACTGACAAGTACCACGGTGAGAACGTCTCTTCCGGGTGATCTCAGCGCCATCGCGAATACCTCCATGGTCTTGTGCTTGCGGCTGCGGGGCCTACCGACACCACGGGACCGTGGTCACTGTTTGTCGACCGCCCGCTATTGCTCCAATATGAGGTCTTGACCGGATACTGTCGCCGGCGCAGTTACCTCAACCTCGGACACCTGAGCGGCCCCGAACCCAACTGCAGCTGCGCCAACCGAGTACGTACCGGATTTCAGCAACCGCAGTTCGTAGTTGCCTTCGGCATCTGTTTGGGTTACGGCATTCCCCCCCGCCGCGGAGTAACAACAGACAAGTGCGCCTGATACCCGCGTCTGCCCGTCTGATTCGAACACCGTACCGGTGATCTTGCCGCCGGTAGACCCCAGCGAGAAGTTGATTGCCGCTGTCGTCTCCCCCGCCGTCACGGCGACCCCGGTAATACCGTCGCCCACGTAATCGTCGTGGCTCACCGTCACCATGTAGGACCCCGTCGTAAGGTGTTCGACGGTGTAGTCTCCATTGCCGTCAGTAATGGCTCCAGACCCAGAGCAGTTCGGGTCGTCCCCAGCCTGGTTTGGGTCGAGCGCCGCAACCGTGGCCCCTTGCACGGGGTCACCGTTTGGATCGGTGACGCGCCCCGTGATGATGCCATGGACGCCAAGCATGAAGTCTTGCCCCGCTGTCACCTCCCCTGCAAAAACTTCTACCCCATCGATCTTCTTGGCAACAGAGCCGGTCGCCTCCACCCGCACCTGGTAAGTGCCAGCCGATAGGTGCTGGATGGCGTACACCCCATTCGGGTCGGTTGTCGTTTGCCGCACCACCCCACTGTTGGGCTCCACGGCCGTCACCAACGCTCCCCCGACACCCCCAGTGAGATCGCTGACAGTCCCGGACAGTGCCCCGCCCAGTGCTACCAGATCCACGCCGCCAGTTGTCGCCCCATTGGTGACGGAGACACCCGAAACGCTCGCCACTACGCCACCGTCTTCCGGGTCTTGTCCCCTGACCGTGTAGTTGCTGTCAGGGGGAACATCCAGCAACTCGTAGGCCCCGTTGGGATCAGTAATCGCCGACATCCCCACAGGGCTCGCGCCGCTGGCGTCGTACAGGACAATGTGTGCGTTCGGGAACGAGGTGGCTCCATCCGACTCAAACAGCTTCCCGATGATTATTCCCGCCGGAGTCGTGCTAAACTCAACCTCAAATGTCGTGGCTCCTGCAATTACCTCGATACCGTTGGCGTCGGGGAATAGGCACCCGGCATGGTGAGCCTTCACTGTGAACGTCCCGCCGGGTAGATTCCCGATCGTGTAATAGCCGTCCGACCCAGTAATAGACGAGAGGGTGATCCCTGATCGGCAATCAACCCAGACAGTCGCCCCTTCGACGGGTGTCGCGGGCGACCTCATCACCATTCCGGTGATCCGCCCCTCCTCCGTAGACAGAGCAACGTCTACTTGCGTCTGTGTGTTGTCCTGCACCTCCACGTCATCTACAAACACCGCGGCGTATCCGGGTGCGATGACGCAGACCGTGTAGTTCGAGCCGGCGGGGAGCTGGTAGATGCGATACTCGCCTTCGGTGTCGGAGCCCTCCGCTCCCGACCGGGCGCTCCCGACCTCCACCTCCTCCAATAGGGCGATTACCCTCGCGTCTGGCACGCCAACGTGACCGTAGATCTCACCCGTCCCGACAACCCCTGATGTGGCGGCGAATTCGATGTCGGGCGTTGTTTGCCCCTCCACGACCCCCACGTCTTCCTGGTCGTCGAACTCAAAACCCGTAGCAAAGGCCGTCACGGTGAAGCTCCCGGCCGGGACGTTCTCCATCGTATAGTGACCGAGCCCACCAGTGACGTCCATCAAGAGGACGCCGCCTCCGCAGTCGACCGACACCAGCGCATCTCTCACGGGCGTCTGGGCCGAGTCGGTCACCGTACCGGACACCTTGCCCTCAAACGCGAGGTCCGAAACATCCACTACGGTGTTGGCGTCGGCCTGGACTTCAACGCTGGTGACGACCTTGGCCGCATAGGCAGGGGGGATCAAACGGACATCGTAGGTCCCAGGCGCAAGCCCGGCAATCGCGTACTGCCCCCACGCATCTGTCACCGTCGTGGCAACGATGTCACCGCCCAGGACCGCATGCACCGCCGAGGCTCCCACAGGTAGATCACCAGTGGGATCCTCAGGATCTGGTCCCGTCACTACCCCTTCGATCCCGCCCGTCCCGCCGCCAGAGGCCAACGCGGTGATGGCGGTGAAGGCCCGGGTCGCGATCGCCCCCGGACCTGGGACGAGCGCGACCGCCAGCACGCCCGTCATTAGGACGCACAATCCACACGCCATCACGATGAGAGCACGCCTTCTCATGGTTCTCACACCTTATTTGTATGCTCACCACCCAAAACTTGCCCGTCGTTTTGCCGGACGCTACGACCAGCACCGGGTTATCGGACTGGAGACACCACCCTTTATTATACACGGCGGAATCCCTTTCGACAACGGGTTTTCTCGAAGCAACCTCCATGTGACAGGATTCCACGTGCAGATGGCACTTCTCCGGTGCGAGCGTGACACCGCCGGCTCCACCTTCGAGATAGTGCTACGCTCCGCGCGAGCGGGGCGATACACGCCTTCGGTTCACTCTGGCATGGCCTTCAACGCGCAGCGAACAAAGCGTTGGGGCTGATGGGCCGACCTACCGAAGCCTGCATGACCACGGAACTGGATCTGGTTGACGCCGGTCGCTATCCTATGCCGCGACAGGCTGCGATGACGGCTTGTTTTGGAAGGAATTCCGATGCGCTACTTCGTGGCCTTGGCGGCGGCGTTATTACTGAACGCTTCGGCGAACCTGATGATGAAGTTCGGGATCGAGCGGTTCAAGGCGGCCGGCGTGAACCTGGCCGAGGGCGTCTGGCCCATGTTGGTCTCGCTGCTGACCAACTGGGTGCTGATGCTCGGTCTGGCCTGCTTCGCCACGAACGTGATCCTGTATACCTACGCGCTCAAGGGCCTGCCGATCAGCGTGGCCTATCCGATCATGGTCACCGTGGGGTTCGCCATCATCGTGGTGGTAGCGGGGATGTACCTGAACGAACATCCGACGCCGAAGCAGTGGGTGGGGGTGACGCTGATCCTGATCGGCGTCTGGCTGGTGGCGTGGGAGGCCAAGGGCCAGCTTCAACAGGACGTCCAGCCGCCTGCGGTGGCCGCCAACCCACCCTAACCCCGCCGCGTGCGTCGGGGAGGGGGAGCCGTCGCGCGGACCGTGCGTGGTGATTCACGTCGCCTCGTTCTCGGGAGGTGACGCGCGGTCGGTCGATTCGGTCGGCTGGTCGTCGGCGTCCGGGGGGTGGTCGTCATCGAGATCGTCGATGGGAATCGGGTTGGCGAACCCCTTCTGTCGGCAGATGGCGTCGATGACGTCGTCGAAGGCGTCTATCTTGAAGCTGTCGAGCCGAATCCGGCGCTCGGACTGGCCGGAGGTATAGGACAGCGTCAGCCAAGCCTTGGCGTGATACTTGCTGGAATCCAGCTCGGTCATGGCCTCCCAGGGGATGGCCAGGCCGTCGTAGGTCAGGCCGGCGTCGTCGACGACGACGCGCGTTCGCCACACCCTGACCAACCAGACCAGCCCGATCGCGCCCGCGATCGCGCAGGCCACCGCGAAGAACTTCTGCTGCCGGATCGCGTCATGATCGTAGTCAGACGGTGCCGGTTCCCATGCCACGGTCACGACCTTGCCGTCGTTGGGGTCGTCGGTTCGCTGGACCTCCAGGGCGAGGCGGCCGAACTGCCCGACGTAGTGCCAGTCGTCGAACTGAGCGGCCGGGCTCTGCCGGATGCGAATCGGCTCGCCGAGCCGGGCGAGCACGTCGGCCTTGTTCATGCCCTTGGGATACTCGCGTTTCGCCGTCTCCGCATCGCCGTAGGTCAGTTTGGGGTGGGGCGTGGGCGGCTCATCCAGCTTCAAGAAGGTCTGAAACGACGCCAGGGCCTTGCGCGGGTAACGATACCACCCGTCGAGCGCGAACCAGACGGCAAAGACGCACAGCGCTAAGGTCATGATGCCGGAGCGTGCCAGCCGCTCGTTCGTCGTACCAGTGTCAATCTGCATGGGATCCACTCTCCGCGGCCGGGTCCGAAACCATCGCCACTCGTGCTGCCGGGCCCTGATATGGTTTCAGCGCTGCGCCGGGATTTCAAGGGCCCGGCCAAAAGAGTCGTAGGTCCCTCAGCTTGAATGGCGGCATGGCGCCCCGTCCGACAGCCGGGAACCATCGCCGCCGGGACGGCGTCCTGGTTGTGATGGTCGGCATCTGACGCTAAACTGTTTGGCCCACGTGATCGGGTGGCACTCCTGGCGCGGGGTGGGCAGGTACCAGGCCGCGCAACCGCGAGCCCGCGTCCGCGGGACGCGGGCACCGACCTCCGAAGGGAAAGGGGGCCATCCGTCGTCAAACGGCCCGCACGGCGGGCCCCACTGTGTGTGCGGAGTTGTCCACATGGCAGCCGGTCGATGTTATGAACTTGTGCCTCGAGAGGTCCCTCGCGTTGAGACACGATACCGCCGGATCGTCACGCCGTTCCCGGTACCCGAGTCGATTCCCCTTCTGCAAGACCTGCGGGCGTACGAACCGCAGAGCATGGAGGGCCAGCCGCCCGTCATCTGGGACCGGGCCGACGGCTGCCAGGTCTATGACCCCTACGGCAACATGTGGCTGGACTTCTCCAGCGGCGTGCTGGTGACCAACGCGGGCCACGGCCGGAAGGAGATCGCCGAGGCCGTCATCGAACAAGCCAACCGGCGGCTGCTCACCCACTACTGTTTCCCGGGCGAGCCAAGACGGGGACTGGCCAAACGACTGGTCGAGCTGGCGCCGGACCGGCTTGACAAGGCCTTCATCCTCACCACCGGCAGCGAGGCCGTCGAATGCGCGATCAAGCTGTCGCGCGCGCACGGCCTGGCCGTCGGCGGGCCGGAAAAGCTCGTGATCGTCAGCTTCACCGGCGCGTTTCACGGTCGGACGCTGGCGTCGCAACTGGCGGGTGGGATCCCCGCCCTGAAGGACTGGATCGGCCCGCTGGACCCGACGTTCGTCCAGGTGCCTTACCCCGACGGGTTCCGGTGCGAAGACACGAGCTTCGAGCTGTTCGAGCGGACGCTGGCCCAAAAGGGGATCGCGCCCGAGCGGGTCTGCGGCGTCCTGACCGAGACGTTCCAGGGCGGCAACGCGACGTTCCTGCCCGTCGAATACATGCAGCGACTGCGGGCCTGGTGCGACGAACACGACGTGGTCCTGACGTGCGACGAGATCCAGGCCGCGTTCGGGCGGACCGGAACGATGTGGGGGTTCGAGCACTACGGCATCGTGCCCGACCTGATGACCCTGGGTAAGGGCATCAGCAGCAGCCTACCGATCTCCGCCGTGGTGGGCACCGAGGCGCTGCTGAACCAGTTCCCGCCGGGCTCGATGACGAGCACGCACACGGGCAATCCGATCTGTTCGGCCGCGGCCTGCGCGAACATCGACCTGATCCTGCGGGAGCATCTCATCGACCACGCCCGAGACGTAGGCCAGGTGTTGCAGGCCGAGTTGACCGCCATCAAGGACCGGTTCACCGACGTGATCGGCGCGGTCGGGGGCAGGGGGATGGTCGCAGCCGCGCAGTGCATCGTTCCCGGGACGAAGGACCCGGACGCCGATCTGGCCTGGGATGTGGTGCGGCGGTGCGTGGAGAGCGGGTTGCTGTTCTTCAGTCCGGTGGGCTTTGGTGGTGGGACGATCAAGATCTGCCCGCCGCTCTGCACGGAGCAAGCAGCGATCCAAGACGGCTGCCAGGTCCTGGGGTCGAGTTTCGAGGCCGTACTGGCCGGTCGAGCCAAGGCGTAGCATGGGGTGGCCCCCGCCGCACACGAGAGGGCCAAACAAGATTCACTGGATAGCGATGACGTTACTCTATCAAGTCATCCAGATGAGCGCGGACACGGACGGACAAGCCGCCAACGGCATCTGTCAATTGTAACTCCTTAAAAATTAACGACTTGTTACCTGACGACCGGTGCAGTCGGTCGATCTTCGCGGATCTGACGGACTGCCCATTGACTTGATCGGGCCGCCCACGTACTATTGTGTGTAGCCCAAGCAATGGGGGTGGCTTGGCATATCATATGTAGATGTACGTGTTGGCCTGGGGTTTTTCGGGAGCGGATGAGATTCGGGGCAAGTAGTGCGTGTGTCCAGGCAGTTGGCTAGCGTCCTTGCCCTGACGATCCGTATGCACATGTCTTCAGGCCAGGGACCGTAGGCGTCTATCAAATTAGACGGGAAAGGGCTTTAGGGTGCAATCCGTACCTAGAGCGGGACGACCGCTTGCCAATAACGGCAGTCCGCAACTGCGGCATTCCAGCATCGCCCAATGGGGCGAGTTGCTGGAACAGCTCTGTTGTTCGCCGCAACCCGCGGCGTTGTCAACCCTCGACGATGGCGAGCTCGGCAGATTGGTGGGGACCTGTCTGGGGCTGGTCCAACAGGTCCGAGAGGCCCGCGATCTGGCCCGTCTCCTTCAGGGAGACGACCCCTTGGCGGTGGCCTTGTGCGAACGGGCCTTGTGGGCGAGCTGGTTCCAGGCGGCCGGTCCCGAGGCGGCGACCATGCTCCATCGGGCGATGGAATTGTCTGCCAACGGACGAACGGACGAGGCCCTCGCCGTGTTCGACACCTTGATCGAGCGATACGCCGCGTTCGCCGAAGCCTATCATCAACGTGGGATGACCCACAGCCTCCGCGAAGACCACGGAAGCGCGATCGAGGATTTCTTCCGGGCCGTGCAGTTGAACCCGATCCACTTCTCCGCGCTGGCCAACCTGGGACATTGCTGCGTCGAGGTCGGACGGTTCAAGGCCGCCCGCGAATGGTACCTCGCCGCGCTGCGGGCCCATCCTCGCATGACCGGTGTCCGCCAGGTGCTCCGGCGTCTGCGCGAACTGAATCGGCCAGGCACGCCCCTGCCCGCCTGAACGCAACCGGCGAGAACGAATGACCTGCCCACGACTCCCACGGGCAGGCCGCCTCGACACCCCCAACGCAATCCGTCCTGCCCGTCTGCGCGCGGCGGCGGGTCTGCTACAATGACTGTGGATTGGAGGCGGGCCCGTGGCCCTGTCGTTCGACGTGATCAGCATCGGCTGTCTCAGCCGGAATCGCTTGTGGCGCGAACAACAAGCGGTCCGCGCCGCCCACGCCACGACGACGGTAATCCGCGATGCCGGCCAGACGATTCTGGTCGATCCGTCGCTGCCGGCGGAGCTGATCGTCCACCGCCTCGACGAACGAACGGGCCTGAAACCCGAGCAGATCGACCGCGTCTTTCTAACGTCGTTTCAGCCGGTCCATCGACGCGGACTGACCGCGTTCGATCGGGCCGAATGGCTCATGTATCCCGACGAGATCGAGGCCTTCAAGACGCACCTCCAGCAGGTACTGGCAACCGGGGCCGACGCCGACCAGGAACAGATGGACCTGATTCGCCAGGAGCTGCGCCTCCTCGAGCGGATCGAGCCCGCGCCGGACAAGCTGACCAAGGCGGCGCACCTGTTCCCGACCCCGGGGATCACGCCCGGATCGTGCAGTCTACTGCTGGTGCCGACGACGACGACGATCGCCGTCGCGGGCGACGCGGTGATCAATCGCGACTACCTCGAGCACGGCCGGGTGTACGAACGGTGCACGGACGCCACCCAGGCCACCCAATCGCTAGCCGAGGTCATTGAGATCGCCGACCTTATCGTGTGCGGACACGACAACCTGGTCGTTCGTCAGACGCGCGGGACGTGAGGTAGCTCGCCGGTCAGCAACGATGGATCTGATAACCGATCATATCTGGCAGTGGCTGACGCTGCTGATCCTACTGGGCTGCTCGGGGTTCTTCAGCGGGTCGGAGACGGCGCTGTTCAGCCTGTCGCGGCATCAGCTTCACACGATGCGGCTGGGTCGCAGCCGTACCTCCAGGCTGGCTGCCGATCTGATGGGCGACCCCCATCGGCTCCTCATGACGCTGCTGATCGGCAACAACACCGTCAACGTGTTGCTGTTTGCCACCAGCTACCTGCTGCTGCGGACTCTTGCCGCGGACCTGGGTCCGGCCGCGATCTCGGTGGGGGGTGCTCTCAGCCTACTGACGGTGGTGGTCTTCGGCGAGGTCGTGCCCAAGGTCATCGCGTCGGCGGGCGCGGGTACGATCGGGCCGCTGGTCGCCCCGGTGGTCCACGTCTTTCAGATCCTCATCTCGCCGGTTCGTGTGGTGATGGAGTCGTTTTTCATCGTGCCGTTGATGCGGCTGATCGGCCGGCCGGCGATCGGCGCCGGCCACGTGACGGCCGACGAGCTCAAGACGCTCCTGGAGATGAGCCGGCACGGGGGCGGCATCGAGCCCGGCGAGAGCGCGTGGCTGCAGCAGGTCGTCGACCTGGCCGAGGCCCGCGTCCGCGAGGTGATGGTGCCGCGGGTCGACGTCAAGGCCTACGACGTCGCCGGGAGCGCCGCGGATCTGGTCGCCCTGTTCCGCCAGGCCCACCTGATGAAGATGCCCGTCTACGAGGGCGACATCGATCACGTCATCGGGCTGGTCCATGCCCGCGACGTCCTGCTCGCGCCGGATCGGCCGCTGCGCGACCACGTCCGCTCGGCGCAGTTCGTGCCTGAGCAGATGCGGCTCGAGCAGTTGCTCACGCATTTTCGCAACACACACAGCCAACTCGCCATCGTCGTCGACGAGTACGGCGGCGTGTCCGGGCTGGTGACGCTCGAGGACGTCCTCGAGCACATCGTCGGCGAGATCCGCGACGAGGAGTTGCCGGCGGCGCGACCGGACGTCGAGCAGCTCGAAGACGGCACATTCAGCGTCGCTGGCCGGTTGAGCGTCCGGGCCCTGGCACGCGCGTTCAGCCCGACTGTTACAGACGAACGCGTCGACACCATCGCGGGGCTGGTCGTCGCCCACTTCGGGCGGATCCCCGCCGTGGGCGATCAGATGAGGATCGGGAACTTGATCATCAAGGTTGAAACCTTAATCGGACGGCGAATCGACCGGCTGCGTCTGCGACTCGAGGACGCCGCTGCGAACGGGAGTGCACGCTGAGATGCTCTGGCCGTGGCTCGTCGCAACCGTCGCCTGCATCGTGGCCAGTGGATTCTACTCCGGCTGCGAAACCGGGGTTTACTGTGTCAACGCCGTCCGTCTGGAGCTGCGTCGTCGACGAGCCGACCGGCGGGCCTTGACGCTCAGCCGGATGCTCGCCGACCGCGAGGGCATCATCACCACCACACTCGTGGGAACGAACGTGGCGAACTATCTCGCCACCGTCTGCGTCGTGTCAGCGCTGACGGTGGCGGTCCACGTGCCCGAATACGAAGTCGAGATCGTGACGACCTTGGTGCTGACGCCCATCATCTTCATCTTCGGCGAGGTGACCCCCAAAAACTTGTTCCGCCGCGAGGCCGACTACCTGATGTACCGCCTGATCTGGCCCCTCCGGATCAGTGACCTGGTGTTCCGGGCCACGGGTGTCATCGCGCTGCTCAAGGCGCTGGCCCGGTTGGCGGCCAGGTGCGTCGGGTTCGGCCGGGACAGAACCTTGGCGTCGCTGGGACCCCGGCAGCGGATCGCCGCCATGCTCCGCGAGGGCGTGGGGGTAGGCATCCTTACCGACGAACAATCGGCCATCGTCGACCGGGTCATGAACCTCTCGCGGGTCCGCGTCCGCTCGGCCATGATCGATCGCCGCCGCGTCTGCGCCGTGCCGGTCGATGCAACCTGGGGCCAGTTCATCGAGCTGGCGGAAACGCACAACTACTCCCGGATGCCCGTCCTGGCCGGCCCCGACAAGATGGTCGGCCTGGTCAACATCTTCGACGTCCTGTCCGACGAGGTGCCCCCTGGCGAGCCGCTCCGCCCGATCACCGACTTCATGACCCCGCCGCTCTTCCTCCAAGCCGACCAAAGCGTCACTTCCGCCCTGACGGCCATGCAACGCCGAGGCACCGCCCTGGCCGGCGTGATCGACGAACAGGGACGGTTTCTCGGCATCGTCACGGTCAAGGACCTCGTCGAAGAAATCGTCGGCGACCTGCAGGCGTGGTGAAGAAAAAGGGGACGGGAGTCTTTTTGGCGGCCTCAGAAAAGACTCCCGTCCCCTTTTTTCCAGCCAGTACAGCCGCGTCTCGCCGTGGGCCAGCTTGGCCTCGACGCGGTCCGTCGACTCGCCCACCTGCTCGTGTCCGGGCAGACGGAAGACGCGCCGGACCGACGGCAGCCGGATGACTTTGCAGCCCGGCTTCGAGGCCGTAATCGACAGAAACTGCCCATCGGTCAGCAGGACATCGTCGGTCTCGATGTAGACGTGCGCGCCGCCGGCCCTGATGATGTTTCGCAGCAGCGCGGCCGGTGCGGCCACGGTGCCGATGTAGACCGATCGCCCGCCGTCGATCTTGGCGGCCGCGGCCGCGATGTGCTTGCCCTCGAATCGCCCGATGACCTCGACGCCCGGTCCCTGCTCGACGGCCCACACCGGCGCCAAACGCTTCGGCGTTCCGAACCGCGTGCAAGCGATCCCCGCCGTCAATGCCGTCTCTTGCGCTTGCACCGTGACCATGCCGTTGGGCGAATCCTTCAGCTCGCTCAGTTGCATCCCGACCAGTTTGCTCATCTGATCGACCGACGCGTGGTCGCTCAGGTAACCGCTGCCGTAGAACCACACGGCTGTCCGACCGCGGACCTGCCGGGCCACTGCCTGACGCGCCTTCGACGTCATGTGGAAGCAGCCCACGAACAGATAGACCCGAGCGGGCGGCACGCGACCGGCCACCATGTCGCTGAGCAGATACATGCTGAAGGGCGCGCCCATGCGATAGAACTGCCCGCGCATGCCGCTGAGCAGCGGTCTCATGACGGTCGCGTTGCACGCCAGATAGGACGGACTGGCCTCGTCGACGATGACGGCTACCTCAGGCGACCAACGCGCCGGCTGCGTCACGTGCTCGTCGTAGATCCGCCGCAGCCGAGCGATCTGATCCCAGATGTCCCTACCGGCAAGCCATCCCGTCCCGCCGAGGTCCATGTACCAGCACGCCAACCGACGCGGGAAGATCTGCCCGAAGTTCCGCTGATGGACCCAATAGGTGTGCTGCGGCGTGGCCACCCGACCGTACCCCGCGTTCTCCGGCGTCAGGTGGGTCCGGGTATCGTCCTCGTTGAGCCACAGTTTGCCGCTCGCCCGAACCGAATCGACCGGGACCATGAACGCGCCGATGCCGCCCAATCCCCGATCGCCATACGATATCGGCGAGCACACGATGTCGACGTCCGGACACCGGAGCAGCCGCGCCAGCGCCAAGTGCCCGCTCGTCTGCGGGCCCAGCGGCAGCCCACTGATCTCGAACAGATACCCGTAGAAGAACACCACCAGCTTTCGGCGTCGCGTCTGTTGCTTGATGACCGGCGCGATCAGCTCCAGCGGTTCGACCATGGCTACCTGATGATAGTCATGAAAGTCGATGATCCACCGTTCGCGGGCCGGGTCGCGAAACACGCCGAGTGTAGCACCGCGGCGCTGCTCGACCGTCGGGACCGCGACGTCCTCGAAACGAGCATCCGGCTGGGACCAAGCCTTGCGAAGCGCGTCCACCGTGGCGTACTTCTGCTTCAACCACCGGGCAAACCCCCGCTGCATGGCGGGGCTGAAGCCACTGTGCCGCGCCGCCCACGTCCGCGGGTAGAACCACTCGCCCGTGTGCTGGGCGCAGGGGTGATAGCCGAGCATGTGGTCGCCGTACTTCCGCTCGCAATGGGCGACCAGAGCGCGGACGCGTTCGACCATCTCCTTCCGCCAGATCGTCGAGGCGACGCAAACCGGCCTTCGCCGGCCGTCATCGAACTTCAGGGCCTCGGTGGGGTGCGCGTCGTACCACCAGCCCGGCGGATCGACGCCGAACCGCGGCAGCAGCAGGGCGTCCGGATCGGCGCTGAGGACCTGCTCGATGGCCTCGTCGACGCGACTGAAGTCGGCCGCCTTCCCTGGGCGCGGCCAGGGCATCGCGATGCCGAACGAGTGCATGTGCACGCCCGCCGCCGCGGCCAGATGGAACTCCTCGCGCGTCGGGGAATCCTCCGCTCCGGAATAGATCCGCCACGGCGGGCCATGATGCAGCGCCTGGATCTCCACCTGCCGGTTCGTGTCGCCCTTCAGCCACAGCGAGAACGTGTAGCGCTTGCCCTTCTTGACCGTCAGGCCCGTCTGATACAGGTGTACGTGCCACGTCGCGCCCCCCGGGTGCTCGATCGTAATCTTGCAGCTCTGCTTGCCGGCCTGGTACGTGGTGGTGTCGGGCTGCCAGTCCGCCTTCGCGCCGGCCTCACGTTTGACGAACAGCGTCCACGCCTTCTCGACCGTCGCCCGATCTTGTTCCCAATCGCCGCACCGCAGCCGGTTCTCGCCACCCTGGGGTCGGAACCGCCCCTCGTAGAACCGCGCGTCATCGACCCAGACCGCGCCGGCCTGGGTGCTGACGCGGACGTGCACGCCGCAGTGACCTTCGTTGTCCTCCGGCGCGACGAATGAGACGTGGTATTGACGCCACGCCTTGCTGACGTTGACCAAGGTCGGACCCGCCCCCTGCGCCCAGCCGAAGAACATCAGCGGCGCTCGCGGCTTGCCATTGACCAGCAGCGTAGGGGATCCGTTGACCCGTTCGACGCGGGCGGTAAGCGCGCTCGCGCTGGCAGCGCCGATCGTCATGCCAATCGTCGCGGCCGTCACCGGTCCTATCGTCATGTCAGTGTCCCCCACAACGGCGACGACGTGCTCGCACGGGCGCAAGGGCTACTGCCCGGCGGTCTGTGTCGTGGTCGGTTTCGGCATGGGTCGACGCTTGGCCATCTCCCGCCAGGTGACCAGATGGATGTGCTCGTCCTTGATCAGCTTGCGAACGTCCGGATCGGCGAAGACCTTGAACTCCCACGCCCGCGTCTTCGCGCTCCCGGTGATCACCGCCAGCTCGGGCGTGTAGACGGAGGGATGTATGATCATACAGGTGATCCCCGGCTCGAGTTCGCGAAGCTGTGTCATGAGCGCGGCCTTGCGGTCTTCGTAGGTCTTGACGTCTCTGACCTTCGGGTACGTGAAGTCGTCGAGCTTGGCCGACGGGTACTCCCTGAACTTCTTGAGCAACTCCGGCGTCACCGGCACCTGGCGCTCCCTGGCCAGGGCGAGGAACCTCTCGTTCGGCTCGATCAGGAACGGGGTGATGCCGAACTCCCGGGCCACCTTCATGAACGCGTCGACGAAGTCGGGCCGGGCGAACACCGTGCCCATGTGCGTGTCCAGGTGTGTGGGCTTGACGCCCCAGGCCAGGGCCCGCTTGACCTGCGCGCGGATCTCGCGCTCGACCTCGTCGCCCTTGGCCCGCAGGGCGACCTGCCACACATCTGGCCACAAGAACCCGTTCGTGTCGCACAGCCCGGGCACCTCGCCCGGCGGGAGCACCGGCCGCCACTTGTACGTCTTCCACTCGCTGGTCAGCGTGATGTGCAGCCCGATGTCGTACTCCGGGTGGTCCTTGGCCCACATGCAGAAATCGTACGCCCACGGGCAGGGCATCATGATGCTGCACGAGGTGATCCTGCCGTCGGCCAGCGCCTGCTTGGCCGCCTCGTTGGCGGCGTGGCACATCCCGATATCATCCCCATGGATCATCAACACCCTGGCGTCGGCCGGCCAACCCAGCTGGACCGACGACGGGACCGCCGCCCCCGCCGCCTTCTGCTTCGCTTCTTCCGCCACCGCGAGCGCGGTGAACAGACCGACGGACATCAACATCATCACAATACTTGCCTTCATGTCTGACACTCCAACACCGACCGCCGTCTGGCGATCCGCCTCCTGTCTGTTCTCTATGTGGACAACCGGGTGACGACGTTCTGCGCCACCCACACCGCAATGGCCAGCACCATGAGGAACCCAATGCCCCCGAGCACGTTGAGCAGCCAGCCGTTACGTTTGTCCCCCATCACGTCTCGACGATTGGTCAGCCACAACATCGCGCCGGCCATCAGCGGGTTGGCGATGACGGTCACCGCCTGGGCCGTCACGATCGCGTTCACCGGTTTCTGGCCCCCACGAATCATGATGATCGCCACGCCCATCCCGATCAGCAGCGACAGTGTCGTGAAGACCTTGGGCCAGACGTCCTTCATGTAGCCCCCCAACCCCATCCCGTCGGCCAGCAGCGACCCGCCGATCATCGCGTTCACGATGAACGATGAGAACGCCGCGGCGAACAGACCAAAGCAAAAGATCACCTTGCCCCACGTGCCGAACACCGGGACGAGCTGGTTCGCAACGTCGCCGACGGTCTGTAGGTTCTCATAACGCAGGATCCTGGCCGACGTCGCCATGATCATCAGCGTGATCGCGCCGAGAATGGCGATCCCGACACGCGCGTCGATCATGCCCTGGCGGAGGTCCTTCGCCTTCCAGCCCTTCTGACGAACCAGATACGCCTGATAGAACGCACCGCCCACCGAGAACGTCGTGCCCACCATCCCGAAGACCGGCACGAGCAGCCCCCAGCCCTCACTATTCTTGGGCTTCGGCGGCTCGGTGAAGATCATGATCTCGTAGTGCAACGCCCAGATCAGATTGAACGCGAACGCCACCAACATTACCCCCACCAGCACCATCAGGAACCGCTCCACGACGCGGTACAGGTTCCTGAACGAGAAGATGAAGACGATCGCGGCCAGGTTGAACCAGACCACGCTGTACTTGACCGCCCAGTGACCGCTCGGGGCCAGTTCCGCGACGGCCGACTGGACCCCCAGGTTGTTGCCAAACTGGAACGTCGTGGCCACGAAGAACAGCGACGCCCCGATGATCAGCGCCAACCACCGACCCGCCCGGTCGGCGATCAGGTCGCACGGCGTCGCGCTGCCCACCACGCCCAACCGGGCACCCAGCGTGGTGAAGACCATCATCATCCCCGCCGCCAACACCAGCACCGGGATCATCACGTACCCGAACGACGCGCCCACCTGCGAGCTGGTCAGGATGCTGCCCGGCCCCAACACGACCGACGCCGTGATCAGGCCCGGCCCGACCGATCGCCACCACTCCCGCGGCTTCGCGGCCCCGACGGCCGTCGACACAGACCCGAAATCATCTCCCATAACGCAACCCCACTCAATCCACCAACGAACCCGGCCGAATCAGGCGTTCGCTGATGGCGTAGGGCAAGGTCATACACCAAACAGACCGCTCTTGGCAAGCGCCCGAGACGCACGCATCGAACGGAGCGCCCGCGCCCCGTCCCTGTCTGTGGCGTCCCCTGCCGGTTCCTCCTTGACGCTTACAGCTCGTACAGTTGTAGTAGTCGCACGCACCAAACGCCGCAGGATGGCCGCGGACGGAATGGGTAGACGACGAAACCTGACAGGCTGGCTGTTCGCATCGCCGATCGTCATCGGTCTGCTGGTGTTTACGGTCTATCCCTTCGTCGCGTCGCTGTACCTGAGCTTCTGCGACTATGACATCTTCACACCGCCCCAATGGATCGGGTGGACCAACTACGCCACCCTGTTCACGCAGGACCCGCTGTTCTGGAAATCGCTGAAGAACGTGTTGTTCTACACGGCCTTCGCCGTGCCGCTGACGATCGCGTTTGGCGTGACGTTGGCGCTCCTGCTGGACGCACGCGTCGGGGGGTTGAGCGTCTACCGGACGCTGTTCTTCCTGCCCTCGATCGTGCCCGTGGTCGCCAGCAGCGTGCTGTGGCTGTGGCTGCTCAACCCGCAGATCGGGCCGATCAACATGCTGATGGGGTTGATGGGCGTCGAGGGGCCCGCCTGGCTGAACGATCCGGGCTGGTCGAAGCCGTCGTTGATCCTGATGGCCGTCTGGGGCGTCGGGCATTTCATGATCATCTACCTGGCCGGTCTGAAGGACGTCCCCGCGACGCTGTACGAGGCGGCCATG
>CAYOGX010000011.1:0-16052 GCA_964403235.1 uncultured Planctomycetales bacterium
GTCGGCTCGCCGGGAGGGACACGGGACGTGTCCTCCTCAGATGCGCGAGACCACCTTGTCTCCGGGGGATTCCGGTTCCGTCCGATAACATCATACGGTCCTAACGGCTCTCCGGCAACGCCAAAAGTACAAAAACTCTCCTGGGCTATGCCATCATCACGGGTCGTTCTGACACCGTTGATCAGCCAAGGGCGTAACCGGATGGCCTGACGGGCGTTGGCCCCCCCCGGCTAAGGGATGCAAACGTCACAGTGTTTCGAGGACCGCGAGGTCGTCGCCGTCTTCAGATGCGCCCCCGGCGGCGGCATGCCGCTCATGCTGTCGGCGATGCTGGGCACGCTCAGCCTGTTCGTGTTGATCCGACGCAAGGCGTAGCCCGCCAGGGCGCGTCATTGCGACCCGTCCTGCTAAGCCCCTTCCCTCCTGGTAAGAGGCTACTCCCGGAGAATCATCTCCCTTCTTCGATGCAAGAGGTGTCTGGGGTGCAGACCGATTGACTTCAGAGAGGTTCGGGCGTGCAAGCAGGGGTGCGTCAGGTCTTGACCAGCTCGTAGAGCCCGTGCCCGGCCCTTCGGAGCCTGCCTTGATCGACCAGGGCTTGCCAGACCGCTGGGGGGTACTGATCCGGTGGGCGGATGGCGACGATGCCGCCCTTTGAACCGCTGCTCATCGGACCGACGCCCAACCGCGACTCGTCGTCGAGGCGGGTGAGCTTGAGGCGCTTCTTGAAGGCCTTGAGGGCCCTTCGGAGCTCCTGTGGGTCCGGGGGTACCGGCGACGGCGGTGGGGTCGAATCCGACATGCTTGGCTCCTTGCGATGGGGCGTCGAGGAGAATCATGTCCTTTCGCCTGAGCAACAGCAAGACCTTTTTGCGGTCAGGCAACCGTGCCAACACGTGGTGCCGCACGCGGCACGGCCATCTTGGCCTTGAGTTGACGGTTGTGGCCTACCCGCAACCCGCACAGTCCGCCGGGCGCGGTCCGCGCAGCGGGCCGTCGTAGACGCCCGGGTTGAGCACAAACTCGGGACGACGTCCGTGGACGACGGCCAGGGCGTTCTCGATCGCGCACTCGAAGACGGCCTTGACCCCCTCGATCGCCCGGTTGCCCAGATGCGGCGTGCAGACAACGTTCGGCTGTCTCAGCAACGGGCTGTCCGCGTCCGCGGGCGGGTCGTCCATGGCCGCACCGGCGATCCGACGCGAGACCACCGCCTCGGCCAGCGCCGCCTCGTCCACCAACTCCTGCCGGGCGGTGTTGATCAGATAGGCCGACGGCTTCATCAGGCCGAGCTGGCTCGCGCCGATGATGCCCTGCGTCTCGGCGTTGATCCGCAGGTGCAGCGACACGAAGTCCGCCCGCCGCAACAGCTCGTCCAGCGACACCACCTCGACGTCGTGTTCCCGTACGAACGCGACGTCGGGGTCGATTTCGGCGGCGAGGACCTTCATATCGAACCCGCAGGCCCGCAGCGCGACGGCCTTGCCGATGTTCCCGAGCCCGACGATGCCCAGCGTCTTGCCGAAAACGGCCGTGCCCATCCCGCGCTCGAACCGCCCGGCCCGCAGCAGGTGATCGTGGTACGGGATCTGCCGCGCGACGGCGAACATCAGCCCCCACGCCAGGTCCGCCACCACCTCCGCGCCTTCGCGAACGGGCGCGTTGGCGACGACGATGCCGCACCGGGTCGCGGCCTCGACGTCCACGTACTCGTACCCGCTGGATGCGAGCGACAGCGCTTGCAGCGTCGGGCTCGACGCCATGTGGGTCGGCAGGATCGGCGTCGCCGCGGGCACGACCGCCGCGTGCGCGTCGGCCAGGACGTCGTTCACCTGATCGGGTTTTAGTTGCCGATAGGACGGATCGGTCACGATCTCGGCGTCCAGCGACGCGAACCACTGCGCATAAGACCCGGCCACGTCCAGGCACGTGCCGTTCAGAACGAGGATGCGCGGCTTGGTGTTCACGCCTTCACCACGGTCTGGGTCTCGCAGAACTCGACCAGTCCTTCCAGGCCGCCCTCGCGCCCGAAGCCCGACTGCTTCATCCCGCCGAACGGCGCTTCGGGCGTCGGACCGGTGCCGGTGTTCAGACCCACATGACCGAAGCGCAACCGTTCGGCACAACGCACCGCCCTGGCTTCGTCCGCGGTGAACACGTAGCCCGCCAGGCCTTGTGGCGTGTCGTTGGCCAGGCCGATCGCCTCGTCTTCGGACCCGAACGTCGCTACCGCCACCACCGGGCCGAACATCTCTTGCTGGAACACCAACATATCCTGCCGCGCGCCGGTCAGCAGCGTCGGCGGGTAAAAGCAGCCCCAGTCGTTCGTCGGCCGGTCCGGATCGTGTCCAACGAGCCGCTTGGCGCCCTTGGCCAGCGCGTCGGCCACGTGCCGCGCCACCTTGTCGAACGCGGCCCGGTTGATCAGCGGGCCGACGTCGGTGTCCTCGTCCAGGCCGTTGCCGACCTTGAGCTTGGCGACTCGCAGCGCCACGGCCTCCACGAACGCGTCGTGCACGTCCCCGTGCACGTAAACGCGGTTGGTGCACACGCAGGTCTGACCCGCACAGCGGAACTTGTTTCCCATGAGCGCGTCGGCCGCAGCGTCCAGGTCCGCGTCGTCGAACACGATGAACGGCGCGTTGCCGCCCAGCTCCATCGCGACGCGCTTGATGTGCGGCGCGGTCTGGGCCAGTAGGGCCCGTCCCGTCTCGGACGAGCCGGTGAAGCTGATCACGCGGACGTCCGGATGCTCGCACAGCACCTTGCCGATCGGCCTGGACCGGCCCACCACCAGGTTCAGCCTGCCCGCGGGGATCCCGACGCGTTCGGCCAGACGCCAGAACGCGACGGCGGACAGCGGCGTAAATGACGCCGGCCGGGCCACGACGCTGCAACCTGCCGCAAGGGCGGCGGACAGCTTCTTCGAGAACATCGCCAGCGGAAAGTTCCACGGCGTGATCAGTCCCGCCACGCCGGCGGGACGGTGGTACGTCGTCCAATCGCAGTTCCTGACCCGCGCGTCGAGCCCGCGCGGGCGGATGTGCTCGAGCTGCCCGGCGAAGTGCGTGTAGAACGCCGTCGAGTAGTCGACCTCCGTGCGCGACTCGGTCAGCGGCTTGCCCTGCTCCAGCGTAATGATCCGGGCCAAATCCTCACGATGCTCAGCCAGCGCCGCCGCTAACGATCGCAGCCACTGTTCGCGCTGCTCGGCGGATGCGGTCTGCGCCAGTGCCCGCGTACCCGCCTCGACGGCCTCGACGGTCTGGTCCTGGCCCATGTCCGGCACGTCGGCCAGATGCTCGCCCGTCGCCGGGTTGTAGACCGGCGAGGCGCCGCCCGACGCCGCCGCGGTCCATTCCCCGTCAATGTAACCCAGGCAATCGCCCAACAACGCTGAATCGATCACGTCAGTGGTCCTCCAGACTGCGAAGGATCTCGTCGGTCATCTGCGACGTGGTCAACGTCCCGCCCAAATCGGGCGTACCGACGCCCCTGCCGAGCGTGACCTCGACCGCGCGGCGAACGCGGTCGGCCGCCTCCTGGCGACCGATCCACTCGAGCATCATCGAGGCACTGAGCACCGCAGCCACGGGGTCGGCGATGCCCTTGCCGGCGATGTCGGGGGCCGACCCGTGCACCGGCTCAAACAGCGACGGCGCCTTGCGCTCCGGGTTGATGTTCGCGCTCGGCGCCAGACCAAGCCCGCCCGCGATCAACCCACCCAGGTCGGTCAGGATATCGCCGAACAGGTTCGACGCCACGACGACGTCGAACGTCTCCGGGCGGCGGACGAAATTCATCACAGCCGCGTCCACATGCTGCTTGTCCGTCTCGACATCCGGAAACTCGCCGCGGAGCGCTTCGAGGATCTCGTCCCACAAGACGAAGCCGTATCGCTGCGCGTTCGACTTGGTGATCATCGTCAGATGCCGGCGACGCTTCCGGGCCAAATCGAACCCGTACCGCAGGATCCGCTCGATGCCGCGCCGCGTGTGGATGGCCGTCTGGAGCGCGAACTCCTCCGGCTCGCCGATCTTGAACCGCCCGCCGTTGTTGACGTATTCGCCTTCGGAGTTCTCCCGGATCACGACCAGGTCGACCCTGGACGCCCCCTCGACGGCCAACGGCGACCGAACGCCCGCAAACAATCGTGCCGGCCGGACGCACGCGTACTGATCGAACGACTGGCGGATCCGGATCAGCGGCTCGAGCGTGATGTGGTCGGGGATCCGCGCCGGCCAGCCGATCGCCCCCAGCAAAATGGCGTCGAACCCACGCAGGACCTCGAGGAAATCCGGCGGCGCGACGCGACCCGTCCGGTCCCAATAGGCCGCGCCCCAGTCGAGCCCCGTCATCCGGAGCGAGAAGCCGCCCACCTGTTCCTGGACCGCCTCCAGCACCCGCACCGCCTGGTCGAGCACCTCCTGTCCGATCCCGTCGCCGGGATAGAGCGCGATTTCGAACGTCTTCATCAGTGACCCTCACCCGTCTTAACGGCTGAACGCTCCTGTCTCATCACGCCCCGCCACGTCCAATCGTCCACGTCCTCGTTGGCGCCCGGGAGCACCAGGCTCAGCCCGTACCCGAGCGCGAGCGTCGAGACGAACCCCAGCATCGTCGGCCACATGAACCCGATGTCGAACCGCAGGACCCAGTCGCCAAACGAGTCTACCAGTATATCCGCGAACACCGCCAACGCCGTCAGGCTCGTCCCGACCCCACCGCCGATCATCACGCCGAGGCCGTTCGCGCGCCGCGTGAACATCGCCAGGATGAAGATGCCGAACAGCGGGCCGATGAACGCTTGGATGAGTTTAGCGGCGATCTCGAACACGTCGCCCATTCCGCCGACAAAGCACGCCAAGCCCGTCACCACAATGCCCAGTGCAAACGAGCTGATCTGGGCCACGCGGAGTTGGCGTTTGCTTTCCGCCGCGTCAGACGATTCATCTTCGAGGCTTTGCCTTTGCTTCCACAGACGGATGTAGAAGTCGTTGGTGATGGCCGTGATGCAGGAATTGACCCCCGAATCCAGACTCGACATCGAAGCCGCATAGATCGCCGCGATCATCAGCCCCGCGATACCGATCGGCATGTTGTGGGCGATGAAGTAGGGGAAGACCTGATCATTTCTCAGCGTCTCCGGGAACGCGTGATGGGCCATGAACGCGAACAGCCCCACGCCCACGAGCGTCATCGACACGATGTAGAACGTGTACGCGAAGCAGTTGCACACAAACGCGCCCTGGCTGGTCCGCAGCGATCGTGAGGTGAGATACCGCTGCACCATCACCTGATCGACGCAGTAGTTGCCCAGCTTGCCCAGCGTAGCCGTCAGGACGATGGCGACCACGGTCACGTCCGTGTAGAGGTACAGGCGGATCTTTCCCAGCAGACCGGCGGAGTCCCAACCGGCCATCGTGGCCGTCAGGTCCGTCTTGCCGGCGGCCTCCAACGTCTGCCAGATCTCCGGCAGCCCGCCCGAGACCCCCGTGACAATGATGACGGCCGCGGTGATCATACCGCCGAACATGATCACGAACTGGGCGACGTCGGTCCAAATGACCGCCTTGATCCCGCCCAGCGTCGTGTAGACCGTCGCCAGGATCCCCAAGCCGATGATCGAGGGCGTTAGCGGCAGCGCGCCGCCGGTAACGATGTTCAGCACGAGCGAGGGGACGTAGACGGCCGCCGCCATCCACGTGATCCGCCACAGGATGAAGATGCCGCTGGTCAGCGTGCGGACGCGGACGTCGAAGCGGCGCTCCAGGTACTCGTAGGCCGTGTAGAGCTTCAGCCGGTGATAGAACGGCATAAACACCCACACGACGATCGGAAACGACAGCGGGATGGCCGACAGACCCCATATGGTGATCAGGCCGAACTTCACCGAACCAGCCGGCGCACCGATGAAACCGATCGCGCTGGTCAGCGTGGCCATCAGCGACAGCCCGACCGGGAGCCACCCCATGCTCCGCCCGGCCAGGAAGTAGTCCTTCGTGGACTTCTGACTCCTGTAGAAGTAGGCGCCGAGCATCGTGATGCACAGCAGGTAACCGATGCACACGCCATAGTCGATCCACGTCAATCCACTTTCAGGCATGGGGGAATTCCCAGTCAGGCACTGCTCGCGTCCGATTCGTCCCGCAGGGACGATTGACAATAGCCCAGGAATTCATTCCTGGGAACCCGAGCCACGGACAAGACGAAGTCCCGTAGGAACGGTTGAGGCGCCTGCTGATGCGGACGATCCGTCTGACTACGCTCATCCGTCCCTACGGGACATCCCGACGGATCACCCCCGCGCCAATACGGCACCGCAGGCCCAATGCGCGCCGGCGCGTCTCGGTCATGCCTTGTGGCCTTGAAACTGAAACGCGAACAGCTTCGTGCCCCGCATCTCAAAGCGCAGCCGCATGGGCTTGCCGGCCAGCGCCGATACGTCGGACTTGCCCTTCCACGTGACGCGCCTGGCCAGATAGTCGCCGTTGATGAATTCGCAGTCCTTCACACCGAAACCGGAAATGGGCTTGTCTTGCCCGTCGAGCAGCCCGACCCGTCCCTCGCCGGCGGCCGAGGTGTTCAGGTTCAGCACCAGCGCGTTGCCGACAACCACGACCGGCCCGACGTCGAGCGTGCCGCCGCCGTAGGCGAAATCGGCCGAGACGAACCCGTCGATCCGCTGCTCGAGACGAAAGATCCCGCCGAGCGCCCGGCCCTTGAGCCGCCGGCGCGCCTGCGTATCGCCATGCGTGAACGCATACCCGCCGAAGTATTGGCCGATGTGTGTGTCGTGGTACAGCAGGCCGGGAAAGACCATGTTGATCTTGAGATGCAGCTCCTCGTGCTGATACAGCGGCACGTACGGCGTGCGGTAGCGAATCCAGGCCTTGCCGTCGCGGCTGACCGCCAGTTGCGTGTCGATCGTGCCGTCGTTGGTCTTGCCGCCTGCCTGAAGGGTCGGCTGGTTCAGATACGACCGGTGCGACGGGTTGTAGTGGTAGTAGGGCGTCGGAAAGGCCAGATAGACGTCGTCGGCCAGCGCGTACTTCTGCGCCGAATTCGTGTACAGGTCCACGTCGGGCGGGTCCCGATCGTCCCCCGAGATCACAAGCGGGATCTGCTCCGGCCAGACCTCGTCCATCCTCGAGGTGACCACCCGTCCGGTCGCCCGGCCGCGATGCCCCACGCGGGGATAGTGCACGTACTTCTTCAGCTGGTCGTCCCAAAAGCTGGAGATCTGGCTGTCGGAATGGTGCTTCGATATCTGCATCGGGTGCATCGTCCAATGGACCGCGTCGGGCGAGGTGAACAGGCGCGTCTTCAGGCGGCCTTCGCTGGACAGAAACACGTAGCGCTTCTGGGGCGTGCCGTTCGGGTCGATCATCACCGTGCCTTCGCGCTGGCCGTCGATGACGATGTTGTTCTCCTTCGATCCCTGCCATTCGACCGCGCCCAGGTTGGGCTTGTTCCAATGGATACCGTCCTTCGACGTGGCCATCGCCAGGCGGAAGATCGGGTCCGAATCGAGGTGCACCGGCACGTAGTAGAGGCGGTACTCCTTGGTGTGAGGGTCCCACATAACGTTGCAGTAGCTGGTGATCCCGCCGCGCTCCCAGGGCCTGTCGGGAATGATGACCAGCTCCTTGCGCTGGGGCGGGTTGACGCAGAGCGTGACGTCTTTTTTCTCGGCGATCAAGAACTCGTCAATGAACAGGTGCCGGTTCGTCCCCAGCCGGTGGGGCGCGGCCTTGCGCGTGCGGTCTTCGGCCTTGGCTGGACTCGAACCCAACGCGACCGCCGGAACGCCCGCGGCCGCCCCCTGTAGCAACGCTCGGCGACTGATGCCGCCCTGCACGGTACCCATCGTCACTTGCTCCTACCGACACGGCTTTGACGAACGTCTAGCGCTATCTCGTTTCCGCTTGGAACTGAAACGCATACAGCTTGGTCGACCGCATCTCGAAGCGCAAACGGATCGGTTTGCCGGCGAGCTTCGACACGTCCGACTTGCCCTTCCACGTCACCGTGTGCGCGACGTTGTTGGTCAGGATCAGATCGCAATCGGCGGCCGAGAACCCCGGCAACGGCTTGCCGTCCGCGCCGATCAGGCCGACGCGGGCGTGGCCGGCCGACGACGTGTTGACGTTCAGGGCCAGCCGGCTCCCGGCGAAGACTACTGGCGGCGTGACCAACCGGCCGCCCGCATAGTCGGCGTCAGCCGAGTAGAACCCGTCGAGACGCTGCACCGCCCGACCGACCTGACTCCAACGTCGCCACTTCGCACGATCGTCATCGCTCATCCGGCGCGTCCCGCCGTGGCTGAGGTCCACGCCGTTGTAATACTGATAGATGTGGTTGCCCATCCGTACCAGGCCCGGACCCATCATCATGAGCTGGGCGTCCCACTCGTCCGCCTCGCCCAACGCCAGGTAGGGCCCCCGGTCCGGTCGAACCCAATGCACGCCGTCGCGGCTGGCCGCGGCCGAGATGTCCAACAACCCGTCATTGCCCATCTGGGGCGGGAAATGATGGTAGGCCGATGGAAACATGAAATACGCGTCATCGGCCCAGGGATACTTCACGCAGGCGTTGTTGTAGAAGTCGACGTCGCGCGGGTCCTGGTCGTCCGCCTCGAACACGGTCCACAGCTCACCGGGCCACGGCGCCTCGATGTTCGCCATCTCGACGCGACCGACGGACCGGCCGCGTTTGGTGTTCTTGCGGAGAAACGCCGTGTACTTGCCTAACCGCCCGTCCCAGAACGCCACCTGCTGGCTGTCGGGACACCACGGGCTGACCGGCTTGGGCGTGATGAAGTGGATACCGTCGGCCGAATACGACACGCGCAATCCGCCCGCATGCGGGCCGACCGTGTGCAGCAGCTTGTACCGCCGCTCGGGTGCCGCCTTCGGATCGATGAAGACCGTCCCGTCCACCACGCTCCGCAGGATGATGTTGTTCTTCTTCGACCCGTCGAACTCGATGATGCCGAGCTCCGGCTTGGTCCACCGGACGCCGTCCTTGGATTCGGCGTAGCACAGATACGCGTACAGCTCCCACGCCTTCGGGGTATGCCACTGGTCCTTCGAGAAGCACGAGTAGTACATCCGGATGACGTCACCGTCCTGCACGACGGTGAAGTACGACGTCAGACGGAAGTCCTCCCAGGGCCTATCGGCAAACACCACCTGGCCGGCCTTGGCGGGTGGGTTCATCACGATGCGAACACCTTTAGACTCGGCGATGAACTTGTCGTCGAAGAAGAGTTGCTTGCCAGAGCCGATGTGGATCGGCTGGTCCGTCGCCCTCTTCGCATCGGCCGCCGCCATCGTCGCGGGGCTTGACAACACACCAGCCATCAGACCCAGGATCGCGGTTCTGCCAACCAAGCATCGCATATTCATGATTCCGCCAACCCCTTGCCGGAGGTCCCGAGTAACCGACAGCGCCGCTACTGCAACGCGATCACGATCGGCCGTGACGCCTCCACCTTTCCGTAGAGCTCCAGCGTGTCGTACTTCACCGTCACGGTGAAGCGTTCTTCAGTTCCCGCCAGTTTCAAATCCTTCGGCACTCGCCACGAGTACCCGCATGTGCCGCCTCACCCAAACGGCATGACGCCCTGTGCGACTCGCCGGCCGCGCGAGTCGCTGATCGTCGCCGTCGGTTCGAGCGAACGCCCAACCACATGGCTGTGCTTCCTCTCCTTCCGAGTCATATCTTTCAAGCCCCGGATCATCATATCCAACCCGGGATCGGTCAGGACGGCTCTTACGTTGATCGTATCGCCTGGCGCAAACCGCTGCTCCTTGGCCGGGCTGATGAACATGACCGCCGGCTTGTTCGAGAAATCCAAGACGTAGGGCCTGTCCTTGCGAATCTTGATCCCGAACACCGAGGGCCGACCCCGCCGATCCGAGCGATACCCGTCCGAGTGGTAGTTCTCGGAAATCGAGAGGCCGAGTCGCCCATAATCAATCATGAGATACGCAGATAGGTAATCCCCAACGGGAAGCCGGCACCGTCGCGTCTTCTCCGGGTTGCCGTCCTTGACCTCACCTACAGCCACGGCTGTGGTCTTGGCGGCCAACGATCCGTGCATCGCCACTTTCGTAATATCGCGCGCGCCGGCGCCGACCTCGAATACGCCGAAGTCACCGCGATACGGTCGCACGGTCAGTTTGTCCCCAAGCGGCGTCGCGGATAGACAGTAGTACGTCCCATCGACCTTCCGCATCGCCCCCAACCAGTCCGACCCCACCCAATGCTCGCGCGCTTGGCTGGAACCGATGGGATTCAAGTCCAACCCCGCGAAATGTCGATCGAACCGGCCCGAGATCAAGCGCGGCTGTCCCAACAGCGCCTCGTACCTATCCCCCGCAATCATGATCTTGCCCTTGCGCGCCACCGTGGACACGAAGAAAAACGCTGCCTGGCCGCTCTCCCATACGACGAGCCGCGGCAAGATCCGGAACGGACGCGTGCCAAGTGCCGGACCGTGGTCGATCGGCACCGTCAGGTAGTCGAAGTAGACCGTTCGCCTCACGCTCCATGAGCGTGTCACTGCGGGCGGCGGGTCCTTCATTGGGGCCAACACGCCGTCGTTGGTCAGGTCCAGATCGCGGTTCACGTCGAAAATGAGTCGATCGTAGCCTGTACCCGTGCCGCCCGATTCGTCCACCACAAAGCAGAACCGGATCCCCGGCCCGGGTTCCCGGTACCCCTTGTCAAACGCGACGCAGCCGTAAAAGGGGTTCTGCGATGTCAACTTCGGGTAGGCGCTGACCTGCACGTCCGGTTCCGTGCTGCACTGCTGGCGGTGCCCCCGCATCAAAGAATAGGACAAGTCTTCCTCGAAAGCGCGCATGGCCTCTTCAAACGCCGACACCTCGCGCATGTGGAACACGGCTTCATCGACCACCGGCGCTGGCATCAGCAGGATCCCAACCGCGACCAGCGCAAGCACAGCACAGGTGCTCAACACCCGCCGGATCATGATCCCTGGTCTTGCGTTTGGCATCGGCGGTCCCACCTACTCGTCGTCGCGACGATGGGCTGGACGCAACACGGACAGCTCCCGCCGGTCAAGTTCGCCTAGAGCATACACGCCCTGCGCCGAGCGTATCAAACGGAAGGGTCGATCGGCCGCTCCGCCGTTCCCGGCCGGGGTTGGCAAGCGCCCATCGAATCGTTACAAGCAATCCCGACTGCATCGCGCCTGATCGGCACGGTTGGCGGGCGCCGACGTCCATATGACGACTTCACGAACGAGTTTGCTGGCTTCGCGCGTACGGGGCCTGACCTGGGTCACGGCCGGAGTGGCGGGCGTGATTGCTGCCGGATGGCGGATCGGGTGGTACGCGGGCCTGGCGGTGGCAATCGGCTGGTGGGTGTTGTGGCTGGCTCGCGAGCGGATTCAGTGCCGGCAGTGGGCGTCGGCCGAACGGCGCGACCGGGGCATCATTTTCTTCGCCGAGGCGGCGCGGTGGCTGTGCGTGCGGTGGAGCTTCGTTCGTGTGGCGCGGGGGCTGGCGGCCGGCGGCGTCCACGCCAGCATCGAGCTGTTTCGTTGGTCAACGGGCTGGCGGGGGTTCTTGGCGATCCCGGCGCTGATGAGCCATGCCCTGATGCAACGCCGCGGCCAGCGGCTGGCCGAGAAGATCGTCCGCTATCAACAACGCTACCCGGACCGACCGGTCGACCTGATCGGTTATTCCTGCGGCGCCTACGTCGTGCTGGTCGCGCTCAAGTCGTTGCCGCCGGACGTGACCGTCCGCACGGCCGTCCTGCTGGCCGCCACCGTCTCGCCGGACTACGACCTGACCGTAGCGCTGCGGCACATCAGCGGTCGGCTGGTCTACGTGCACAGCCGCGGGGACTGGCTGA
This sequence comes from uncultured Planctomycetales bacterium, assembly GCA_964403235.1. Classification (GTDB taxonomy): domain Bacteria; phylum Planctomycetota; class Phycisphaerae; order UBA1845; family JAFGLZ01; genus JAFGLZ01. The sequence continues at coordinate 11,893 of CAYOGX010000011.1, forward strand.
TCAACGGGCTGGGACCGCTCCTGTTCGGCACAGCCGACCGCAAGCATGCCCTGGCTGCGGGTACGGTCGGGTTCAGACGCCGCCCGGCCGACGACGTCACCGATCGATTGATCCGCGTGGCCTACAATCGGCGATTCGCCCGCAGCGGCTATCTGGGCGATCACTTCACCGTGGCCAGTTCGGGTCTGGCCCGCGACCACCTGGCCGCTTGGCTCGCCGGCAGCGGGCCCGACTGAATGCGCACGGCACTGGCAGACAAGCTACCATTGGCACCCTGCGGCATCCCGTTTCGTCCCGCGTGCCTGCCCCGTCGCCCTTGACTGTGCCTGCCTCTATAATGGGACTGTTCTATTGGGGTTGCGGTCAGATCAAACGGAGACTCACCTTGAGCGAGTTCGTGGTCGGCATCATTGGCGGCACGGGATTGGGCGATGCCCTGGGCGCTCAGACCCAAGGCAAGACCCACACCATCGACACCCCGTTCGGACCGACGAGCGGGCCCATCGTGACGACCCGGACCGACGGGGTCGAGATCGCGTTTCTGTCGCGGCACGGCGAGGGCCACGTCATCGGCCCGTCGTGGGTGCCGTACCGGGCGAACATCTTCGCGCTCAAGACGTTGGGCGTGACGCACATCATCGCCAGCGGCGCGTGTGGCTCGCTCCGCGAGGACATCCATCCGGGCGACCTGGTCGTCGTCGACCAAGTCATCGACAAGACGTTCCGTCGGGACGGCACGTTCTTCGACTCGGGCATGGTCGGACACGTGGAGTTCTCCCAGCCGTTCTGCCCGCAGATGCGTCAAGTGCTGCTGGCCGTCGCCGACCGCGTCGAGGCCGACGTCCACGACGGCGGCACGTACGTCTGCATGGAGGGCCCCCAGTTCTCGACAGTGGCTGAGTCCAAGATGCACCGACTGTGGGGCGGGGACGTGATCGGCATGACGTGCATGCCCGAGGGCAAGCTGGCCCGCGAGGCAGAGATGTGCTACGCCACCGTCGCCCTGCCCACCGACTACGACTGCTGGAGGCCGCACGAGCCGGGCAAGGACAAGCAGGCCCTACTGGCAGAGATCATGGCCAACATGCAGCGGGCCACCGAGAACGCCATCGAGCTGATCCGGGCCGCCATCGCCCATCTGGGCCAGAACCCGCCGGGCGATTGCGACTGTCACCACGCCCTGGAACTGGCCATCTGGTCGGACAAACAAAAGGTCGATCGTGCCGCGGTCGAACGATTGCGACCGATCGTGGGTAAGGTCTTCGAGGCCCCATGACGTATCGATCCCGGCTCCGGGTCGCGTTGATGTTGGGGGCGGCGGCGACGAGCCTGTCCGCCCTCGAGCAGGCCCCGCCACCGACATCGGAGGACGAGCAGGCCGGCGTCGACGAGGCCAACGTCCACGTCGGCGACAGCTACGAAGCGCGGACCGCGCTCCGTCGGGCCGATCGGTTGGCCGAGGCCAAACGTTGGCGCGAGGCCGCCAGGGCCTACCACCACACCGTCGAGCGATTCGCCGACAAGCTCGTCCGGCTCGGACCGTACGGCTACGTCGGAACGGCCGCATGCATCAACCAGCGGATCGCCACCTGGCCCCAGGCCGGCCTGAAGATCTATCGACTCCTGCACGCCGATCAGGCCCGGCAACGCTTGACCGCCGCCCGATCGGCCCGCGACCTCCCCGGGTTGCTGACGGTCATGGAGACGTACTTCTGCACCCGACAGGGCGCGACCGCCGGCGACCTGGCTGCACAGCTCGCGATGGAGGAGGGCGACTTCGCGCTGGCTTGCCGGCTCTACACACAGTTGCTCGCCCATCATCCCGACCGCCAGGAACTCACCGGCAAGCTGACGGCGAAACTGGCGCTGTGCCGGGCATGGTCCGGCCAGACCGACCGCGCCCGCGCGCTGCTGGAGCGCGTCAGGTCTGAGCATCCCCAGGAAACACTGACGTGGGCGGGGCGATCGCGTCGGCTCAGCGACGTCATCGAGGAAGCGATCTCCCAACGAGCCGACGCCGCGGCCGCCGAACAGACGCCGGCCTGGCCCCTGATGGGCGGCAATGCCCAACGGAACAGCGTGGCCCGCTCGGCGGTTCGACCCGGGGCGCCGCTGTGGGAATACGGCCCGTTCGAGGAGTTCCGCCCGATCACGGCCAGACCTGCCAAGCCAGCCAGAGGGCCGTTCGACCGCCCTCGCACGGAAACCCGGTCGGACCGGAACCTGTCGCTCGTGCCTGTCACGGACGGCACGTATCTCTACCTGTGCGACGCGACCACCGTCTGGGCGGTTCGGGTGGGTGACGGGATCCAGCGCTGGGAACCCTATTCGTTTGTGGCGTCACGCGGTCGGGCCACGCCGACACTGTCGCGCAACGAGCCGCCCCAACTGTACACGTGCGCCCTGCACGGCGACCGATTGTTCGTCGTCCTGAGTCAGGCCACCGGCCCACCGCAGCGCGCGGAACGGGCGCGTTCAGGCCTGCTGACCTGTCTCGACGTCGGGACGGGCAAGCCGATCTGGTCAGCCAGGGTCGCAGAGATCGACGCGCGCCTGGCCGGCGTCCGACTGGACGCCGCGCCGGTGTTCTATCGCGGCAAGCTGTTCGTCGTCGGTCGGCGGCGCAAACGATTCGGATTCGAGGACTGCTACCTGCTCCGTTTCGACGCCGAGACGGTCCGGCTCGACTGGATGCGACATTTGGCCAGCGCGTCGGTCGGCAGCTACGGCCTGCGCCGCGCGACGCGGGCGCTGGCGACCGTCAGCGAGGCGACCGTGTACGTCTGCACGCACCTGGGCGCGGTTGCAGCCGTCAGCGCCTACGACGGCCGAATCCGTTGGCTCCGGGTCTATCACAAGAACCGTACCGACGAGGTCGCGGGCGCTCGGTTCGCTCGACGCGTGCCGCCCTGGCGCTACGCGCCGTCGATCTGCTGGCGGGACCGGCTCATCTGCGCCGCGTTGGACAGCGAGCGCGTGTTGATCCTGAACCGGGCCGACGGGCGGATCGTCAGCGAGATCGACGCGGGGCAGCTCGGCCACTTCCGACAGATCCTGGGCGTCGTGGACGACGTTCTGTACACCGCGGGCCGAGAGCTCGTCGCGTGGGATCTTCCCGAGAACGACCTGCGCTGGTCGCGTTCGCTGGCCGAGTGCGGCGCGATGCTGGGCCGCGGTCAAGTCACCAGCTCGCACGTCTACCTGCCCATGGAGAACGGCTTCTATCGGTTCGCCCTGGCTGGCGGCAAGCCGGAATCGTTCGATTGGCCCGAGAACGCCGTCGGCGGCAACGTGCTCGCCACCCCCGGGCAGATCATCGTCGCGGGGGGCGATCGGCTGACAGGCTACGCGCCGAAGGACGAAGCGTTCGCCCGCCTGCAACGCCGGATCGACGCGTCGCCGACCGACCCGGCGCCCCTGCTCGACCTGGGCGAGGTCGCGTTCCGCGTCGGTGAGCGCCGTCGTGGAATCGACGCGCTGAATCGGGCGGTTGCCGTCCTCGGCGGCTTCGCGCAAATCGTCGATCCGAAGATCAAGACCCGCGTCTTTCGGGACTTCATCCGGTTCGGCGAGAGGGTCATGAAAGATGAGATCCCCGATACCGCGCTGGCCCTGAAGCTCTACCAGCAGGCGGCCCAGTGCCCGCCTGACACCAACGCCCAAGCGCTCTACCGTCTGCGACTGGCCGACGTCTTCCTGGCAAGGGACCAGCTCGAGCAGGCGATCGGGCAATATCAGCAGATCATCGCGGACCGAAGCCTGTGGCATCGCACGATCCACTTTCACGACGGCGAGCAGACCTGGCTGGCGGGGGAGTGGTCTGAGAAGCAGATCGACGCCATCCTGTCGGAGCGCGGCCGGGGGCCCTACCAGCCGTTTGAGCGGAGGGCAACCGCCATGCTGGCCATCGGACGGGAGCAGCGCGATCTGGAGGCGATCCAACGCGTGATCGACGGGTTCCCCAACGCCCGTTCCGCGCGGGAGGCGCTGCTGACCAAAGCCGATCTCCTCGAGCAGCGGGGCGAGCACCGCCAGGCGGTTCGCGCCTATCTATCGGCCCTGAACCGCGGGCCCAAACAGCCCGATGCGCCGGAGGTCATGCGGCGGATCGCCGAGGCGTATCTCCGCGTCGATCGGCCGACGGCCGCCAGGCGGTGGCT
>CAYOGX010000012.1:0-15986 GCA_964403235.1 uncultured Planctomycetales bacterium
GCGTCGCGCCGGCGCCCTCGAAATATCGCCCGACGTTGACGGCGAACTGTGGGAACGTCTCCCGGCCGGCCGTGAACATGTCGCCGATCACCGAGCCGGCCAGGTTGAACTGCGGGAAGCTCCACACGATGCTGGCCAACAGCGACGCCAGCGCCCACCCCCAGCCCAGAACCGGATGGGCATACGTGTTGACGGCCTGGAACGGCCGCTTCTGCGTCGTCAGCGTCTGGTACGCCAACGCCGACATCATGATCACGCCGAGGAACATCGCGAACGGCTGGACCCACAGCAGCGTGTAGCCCATCAACGCCCCGGCGAACAGGCTCGAGCCCGCGCTCCCGCCGCCTAGCGTCAACGCGCTTTGCAGCCAGCCAGGCCCGCTCAGCTTGAAATAGCCGCCCATCCGCTTGAACAGCGGCTTGGATTCGAGCTTGCGGAGCAGGGCCTTCTCCTGCGCAAGCGCCTCCGGATCGAACCGCGACAACATCGGCAGATCCCGCTCGCTCACGGTTCGTGGTGATGCATCGTCCGTGGTGGGTTTCTCTTGGGTCATGATGGCTCTCGTCGGGGTAATCGAAGAGAATCAAGAGCACGGTTCTTGCCGCAGACCGTGCACTCAGCGACGGGCCGACATTGTAAGGCCGAGCCCGGGCGTCGGCAAACGCCGTTCCGACGTCCCATCTGGAGTGCGGCGGCTTGACGCCGCTTTTCGACGTCACGCCCCCCGGCAACAGATGCATCGAGACGCATCGTACAAGCTTGGCCACAACGACCGGCCGGTCAGGGAAAGCCGACGACGGTGACGGTTGGCGTTGTGTCGATCCCCGCCTCGAACCGCAGTTCGGCCCACGTCTTGCGCCAATGCTGGACCCTCTGGCGGCAGATCGGCAGCTCGTAATTGACGATTCGCTCGTAGGCGTCCACAAGGTCCAGGAGTCTACTCGCTTTGATCTCGGCCAACTGTCGAGTGATGAAGACAAGCCGCGCTTCGTTTTCGGCCGTATCCAAGGACAACGAGGCGAGCTCCGCGTTGAGCTGCTCGAGGAGCTGGTTTCCGGCGGATCGCGCCGTCTCCTCGCGGCGTTGCGCGAGTCGTGCCTTGGCCTCTGCGAGCACCGCCTGCGCCTTGGACAGCTCGTCACGGGCCAGGACCTCCTTAGGCATCTTGTGGAGTCTTTCGATCGCCTCGAGGCGGATGGCAACGATCTTTTCGAGTTCCTTGGCGACGGGATCGTCCTTGGCCTTGGCCTTAGCCTTTTCAGCCGTGTCCTGGATCTGCGTCAGGACAGCCTTCCTTCGTGCCTCGAGCGCTGCATGGTTCATTTCGAGCTGACGCCTCTGAGATTCGAGCTGACGGATCTCGTCGAGCACCGCGTCGCGACGCAGGTCCGATCGGCCTGCCTTGCGTGGCAACTCGCGTCGTGATTCAAGCACGGCATGCAACTCTTGCTCAGCACGGGCCAGTTCGCGTTCTCTTTCCTCGATGCGCTCGGCCATCAGGCTTCTGATAGAAATGGCCTCGCCACGGAGCAATGCCTCGAGGTTCTTTCGCACGGTCATGAGCAGCTTGTAAGCGATCGGATCGACATCCGGGGGCAGTTCGACCACGAACCGCACGAAAAGCGTTGAATGGCTGGAAGGTTGCTTCCCACCGTCACCGCGACCGGGCGTCCACGAAGAAGAAAGCAAACCGACCCTGAATCCGGGGCTCTTGGCCACTTTTCGAGACAGGCCGAGCTCCTCTAGTGACTTGTCCAGGACAGCGGGACTTTGCACGACATCGTCGATCGTCCAAGGCTTGAGCCACCCCAGCAATGAAGGATGCCCGGTGATCCTCAACAGACACGCTATTTGACGAAGCTTCGGCGCGACGGACGGGCGAGGTTGTGAAGCCGGCGGCTTCTGCGCGGCAGGCTGCTTGTCCGCAGCTTGGGTTACGCCGAGCATGGTCGCCAGGGCGACGAGGCCAACGAGTCTGGGGCCCTTCATAGTACACCTCCCTTGGTCTTCTGGATGCCCGACAGTCTCTGTCGGGCCTGATCGGCGGCTTGTGTCTGGCCGAACAGGTCGATGATCTGCCGGTAATGTTCGACAACGGATTCGGCCTGGTTCGGCTCGTTGCATAGCTGGTCGGTCTGGTACAGGACGGTCAGGGCCGCCCGCTCGACCTGCTGATCGATCGACAGCAGCAGATCGGGCCGCGTCCCGAGACGTCGCAGATTGGCCAGGCTCTGTCGGCGTTTCAGATTCGCCTCCAACAAGCGGACCGTCAGGGCGCGTTGCTCAGCTTCCTGTCGGAGCCTCTCGATCTCGGCCCGTAGTTCGGCGATCTGGCGGTCTTGCGTATCGACGCGGGCGGTGATGGTCTCGCGAGCGGGGTCGTCTCCCGAGACCCACCGCCATCTGGCGACCAGGGTGACGCCGATCACGAGGAGCAGGACGACTGCTGTGGACCGTACCGCCGTTCTTGTGCGCCGCCGCTGGCGGGCAGTCAAGTGGAGTCGGTCGGCCAAGTCCGCGGGCGGGCCTGGCGGGGCGCCGGCGTCCCCGTCGGCCTGCTGGAGGAGTCGTTGCAGTTCGTCCTCGGTCATGACGTTTCCTCAGCCAGATCGGCCAGCCGTTCGGCCAGGCGCCTTCGGGCACGCGTCAGCCGGACCTCGACGGCGTTTGGCGCGATGCCCAAGACCTCGCTGATCTGACGGATGGGCAGTTCTTCCAGGTAGCGCAAGACGATCACCTCGCGGTATCGGTTGGGCAGTGCCCGGACGGCAGTGCGAAGACGGTCCAGCATTTCTCGATCTGACGTCCGCCGATCGGCGGTCTCGCGCGACGCCGGACGCAAGGTCCCGCCAGGCAGCCCGATCAGCCGCCGCCGCAGAAACCATCTTCGCCGATGGCGGCGACAGGCGTTGACGGTGATGGTCGTCAGCCACGTTGACAGTGATGCCCGGCGACGGAATGTCGGCAGGTTCTGGAGGGCAGATAGGAACACCTCCTGGACGACGTCGGCCACGTCATCGTCCCAGCCGAGCAGACGCCGCGCCAGCCCGGCCACGCGGGCGTAATGGTTGGTCACGATCTGATCGAAGGCGGACCGGTCGCCTCGGGTGAAACGCTCGACCAGGAGATCGTCCTCGGATCCGGCCTCAGAGACCTCCTCAGCCGGCGGCCTTGGTACGCTGCCCGCCATCATTGTCCCTATTAGAGCCGCAGCGGCAGGAAAGCTTACAGAAAAACTCCAGTCGCCGTACGCCCCATTCTGGAGTGCGGCGGCTTGACGCCGCCTTTCGACGTCAAGTCTGCTGGCAGCAGGTACGTCGAGACGCACACTATTGACCTAAACGTATCGTCGAGCTGACCCCATCAACTGGCAAAGCGGTGTCAAGCCACCGCACTCCAAGGGTCACCCCTTGACCGCCCCGCCGGTCAAGCCGGCGATGAAGAAGCGCTGGCAGAAGATGAACAGCAGCAGCACGGGCAGCGTCGACAGCAGCGCCGCCGCCATCAGCCACGGCCATTCGACGTCGGCCGAGCCGCCCATGCTCGTGAACGTCGCCTGGGCGATCACCTTCTGTAGTACGTCGAATTTGCTGTGCGGGTCGGTGATCAGCAGCGGCCAGATGAACGATTCCCAGCCGCCGAGGAACGTGATGACGGCTATCGTTGCGACGGCGGGGGCGGCCAGTGGCATCGCGACGGTGAAGAAGATCCGACCCCAACCCGCGCCGTCGACGATGGCGGCCTCGATCACCTCGTCCGGCACGCGACGGAAGAACTGCCGCATCAGGAAGATGCAAAACGCGCTGGCCGCTCCGGGCAGGATGATGCCCGGAAACGTGTTGGCCAACCCCATCCGCGTGACGATCAGATACAGCGGCACCATCAGGCCCTCGAACGGCACCATCAGCGTCACCAGCAGCGTGATGAAGATGACGTTCTTGCCCGGTATCCGCATCTTGGCGAACGCGAAGCCCGCCATCGAGTCGAACAGCACGTGGCACGCCATCGTGAAGAACGCGACCGTGGCCGTGTTGAACAGGACCCGCGACATGCGGAACTGGTCGCTCTGGAAGATGTCGACGAAGGCCTGGAACGTCACCTCCCGCGGCACCCAGACCAGCGGCACCTGCGTCCACGCCGCCTGCGTGATGACGGCCCCGCGGATCATCCAATACAGCGGGAAGCCGAACACGATCAGACCGAGCGCCAGCATCGCGGCGTAGGCGATTCGACCGATCCAACCTGTCGTTCCGATTCGTCTCACTCGTCGCGCCTCCTACTGCTTCGCGACACGTGATTTGACTAACTTGCTCGGAGGGGGTGGCCCACCTCTTCAGAGGTGGGGGACACGAATTCCCTGACGATTCGCGTCCCCATCCCGACGGGATGGGACCCCCACGGCTAAAGCCATGGGCCACCCACCTGTCGAGCCGATTCGCTTCACTCGTCGCGTCTCCTGACCCAGGTCAGCACGAGCGTGGCTGTCAGGATGATGCCCAACAGCGTAAACGACGTCGCGCTTGAGTAACCCAACTCGCCGTCCCTGAACCCGGCCAGATAGGCGTGCAGGGCGATCGTCCGGGTCGCGTACGCCGGCCCGCCCTCGGTCAGCACGAACATCGGGATGAACACGCGGAACGCGCCGATGCTCGACAGCGCGACCACGGCCGTGATCACCGGACGCAGCGACGGCAGCGTGACGTGCCAGAACCGCCGCACCGTGCTGGCCCCGTCGACCTCGGCGGCCTCGTGCAGCTCGCGCGGCACGTCCTGCAAAGCGGCCAGGAAGATGATCGAGAAGAACGCCGACGCCTTCCACAGGTCCATCGCAATGATCGACCACATCGCCCACCCCGCGTCCCACAGCCACGGTACGGGCTCGAAGCCGATCGTCGTCAGCACGGCGTTGATGGGCCCGTAGTCACGGTCGTAGATGAATCGAAAGATGCTGACCACCACCACGCCCGACACCACCACCGGCACGAAGTAGACCGACCGGATCAGCCGCATCCCGGGGAACCGCCGGTTCAGCAACAGCGCGATGCCCAACGCCAGGCACAGGTTGGCGGGCACGAACACGGCCACGTAGTGCAGCGTGTTGACGAAGCTCCGCAGCGCCAATGGGTCGGTCAGCAGCTTGCGGTAGTTGTACAGCCCCGCCCACGTGATCGTGCCGTAGCGGCTGCAATGCGTGAACGACAGGACGAACGCCAACAGGCCCGCCAGTAGGACGAATCCGTAGATGATCGTCACGCCCGGCAGCAGGAACCCCCCGCCCCAGGCCGCCTCGTGCCAGCGATGTCCGATGCGTACGCTCATGGCTTGGACAGGCCCTTCGCGAGTTCCGGATGTCTGGCCCAGTAGTCGTCGGCCACTTGTTGCATGTCCCTGGCCGCCGAGCGAACGACCGCGGCCACGTCGGCCTGCGGGTCGGGCATCACCACGTCGACGACCCGGTTGCGAAACAGGTCGTACCAGATCTTCGGAAAGAACGGCGCGAGCGGGTTGTTCCTGCCCCGCTCGATCGCGACCCGCATGCCCGCCAGGTGCGGATGCCGCTGCTGGAACGCCGGCAGCTCGAACACCTTCATGTTGCCGGGCGGAATCCCCATCATGTCGGCGTACATCAACTGGTTCGGCACGCTGGTCACGTAAACCATGAACCGCCACGCCAGGTCGCGGTCCTTCGTGACCTGGCTCATCACCAGGTGCGCGCCGCCGTAGAAGCTCACGTCGTGCTTGCCGGCCGGCAGCGGCGCCAGCGCCCACTTGCCCTCCCACTGCGGATACAGCAGGTCGTACCGGCCGACCGAGAACGCACCGTCCAACATCATCGCGATCTTGCCCGTGCTCCACAGGTCGTTCATCTTCGTTCCGCCCGTCAGCGCGGGGGTCATCACGCGATGCTTGTGCATCAGGTCGTGCACGAACTGTACAGCCTCGATGAACGCCGGCGTGTCGACCGTCACGCGTTTGTGATCCGGGCTGACCACGCTCGCGCCGTTCTGCCAGGCCCAGTTGATCATCCAGAACGAGCCCGACAGGCTCATCGCGAACGGGTACGTCATGCCCAGCGCTTGCTGGAACCGCCGGCAGACGGTTAGCAGCTCGTCCCAGGTCCGCGGCGGCTTGACGCCCGCCCGCTCGAACAGATCGCTCCGATACGTCATCTGCACGAACGACCCGTACCACGGGATGCTGTACCGCACGCCGCCCACGTGACTGTCGCGGACCATGCTGGGCGCGTAGTCCTCGCTGCGGTAGTTCGGATCGGACCGGATGAACGGCTCGAGCGGCGTCAGCATGCCTTCCCGGGCCAGGTCGCCCAGATCGACATCGTCCATCAGCATGACGTCGGGCGGGTTCCGGCCGATGAACCGCGTGCCCAGCATGGACATGTAGTAGTTGTGGGGGATGTCCGAGACGACCGAGACGCGGACGCCGGGGTTGGCCCGCTCGAACCCACGCGCGACGGCCTGCCAGAACGCACCGGTCTGGTCCTTCGCCCCGCCGCCGGAGTAGCACCAGAACTCCAGCGTCGCCGCCCCCTCGCCGCCGCCGCGCGAGCAGGCGGACGACGCCACGGCGGCGACCAACATGCACAGGATAAAAGCCGTTGTCTTCACGTTGAACACGTGCAGCTTACCTGACACAGCGCCCGCACGTACGCGTCTAGCGTGCAATTCTGGGGTGGCATGGGCAGGGCACGACCCATGAGGGTCGGGTCTTGCCCGTGCTTCCACGATAGCGGGCGTTCGCACGGGCAAACTTCGCTCGTTCCTCGCGAAGCCTGCCCATGCCACCCAGCGCAGTAGTGTCCACCCGTCTACGGTTTCGGCTTCGCCTTCGGCCGGTCGGATAGCTTCACGAAATCGTTCCAGTCGCGCTTTGCCCTCGGCACGGACTTGCGAAACTCGTCCTTGACCAGCCCGATCTTCTCGATCGGGATCCGCTTGAACCCCAGCTTGTACGCGGGCGAATCGTCCGCGAGCTGGAAATCCATCCGGGCCGGGGCCACGAACCCCGGCTCGGCGTCGACCAGGTTGTCCTTGATCGTGGCGAGCTTCCTGGCGATCTCGGGCGCGTCCATCCATCGCCCGCCGTACGACACGTTACGAACGACCACGTTGCCCTTGGGCAGGAGCGGCTCGTCCTCGAGGATCTTGGGCAGCGTGGGATAGCGCGTGCTGTAGGGCGGCTCCTTGTAGTTCACGGCATCGAGCTTGGGCCGCATGTTCCAACTGCCGCCCTTGACGGCGTACTTCTTGGCCCAGCCGATGCAGCGCGTGTCGATGTGCACCGACGGCTCGCAATCGACGAAGATGTTGTTCTCGACGGTGTTGTCGCGCCCGCCGCCGATGAAAGCGGCCCGGCTGGCCTTGTAAAACACGTTACCGTAGATCGTCGCACCGCTGGCGGCATCGTCCAGGTAAACCGCCATCGCCCCGTGCGTATACGGGCCGCGCAGGTGGTGGAAGAAGTTGTGCCGGATCACGTTGCCCCGCTGCGTCCAGTCGCGCCCGATGTAAAAGGCCCCGACGTCGCCCGTCTCCTGGCAGATGCTGTGGATCTCGTTGAACTCGATGAGATGCTCGTTGCCGCCGCCCTGGATCCCCGTGTGCGGCCCGTTGTGGATCAGGTTGTGGCTGATCCGGTGGCCCACGCCGCTTATCCCGACCGCCGGCCGATACGTCCGCGACCACCGGCTGAAGTGGTGGATGTGGTTGTTCTCGGCGTAGTTCTTCCCGGGCGTCAGCGTCTTGCGGTTGCCGCCCGACAGCCCGATCCCGCCGTCGCCGGTGTTATAGATATCACATCCGACGACGCCGTTCTCCGTGCCGCCGCCGACGCTGGCGGCGTAGCTGCCGACGTTCCGCAGCGTGCAGCCGGCCACGCGATTGTGCGACCCGCCCCGGATCACCACGGCCGTGCCGCGGCAGTACTCGAGCGTCAACCCCCGCAGCGTTACATGCGACGTCCCCTCCATCGAAACGAGCGTACCCAGGATCGACACGTAGACCTTGTGCTGCTCGATCGGCGCGGTCGGCCAAAAATACAGAATCCCCGTCTTGCGATCCAGGTACCACTCGCCCGGTGCGTCGAGCTCCTCCAGCAGGTTGTGCAGGTAGAACCGCTTGCCCGGCGTGTAGCCATACGCCCCGTGCGGCGGGACCGTCGCGATCGTGCGGGTTCCCGTGTCGATCGACGCGACCTTCTCGTACGTGTCGGCCCAGTCATGCGTCCAGTAACCGTGGACCCAGACGTCGTCGGCCCGTGACCAGCGTTTCGGCCGGTCGCCCTCGTAGGTGAACTTGCCGCCCTGCTTGCCGCCAGGGGCGGACTTGATCTTGAGCCAGCCCTCGTTCGGATACCGCGCCAACGTCATCGGCCGGTCCTGGAAAAACAGCTCCAACGCAGCCGGGTGGACCGGACATCCGAACCCCCGACGCATCAGTTTTCCGTAGTCCGTGATGCCCAGCCCCTTGAGGTCGACCTGCAACACCTTGCCGCGGGCGGCCTCATCAATCCGGTCGAGGACGGCCGGGTCCGTGACCGGTTTGAATCCGGTAACCGCCTTGCCGCCGATCAGCCGCACGGACTCGTCCTTGTACGCGCGATAGACGATCGGCGCCTTGGCCGAGCCGCCGTCTTGCTTCGTCAGGCGCAGGGCCCCCGACATCTCATAAACGCCGCCGCGGATGTAGACCGTTACGCCGCCCTTGAGCGGCCCCGCCCGCTTGATGTTTCGGATCTCGTCCCGCGCCCGCTCCACGGTCGCCAGCGGCCCGTCGGTGCCGTCCGCCTTAGCCACCGGCAGCCGTCCCGACCAGTGATCGTTGCCGTTGGTGGCAACGTACAGTGCGTGGGGACGCGCTATCTTCTCGGCCTGCACCGTCGCGTGCCTCGCGACGGACAACAGGGCCACGACGACGAACCAGGCAAACGTGCAGATGTTTGAAGACGCACTAGGCTTCATGTGACCTGCTCCTTCTTGGACAGTGCCGACGCGTGAAACCGGCGAGTCAGGGCGAATCGTCTCACGCTGAAGACAACCGCAAGACAAGACTATATCAGCAGATCTGCTGCGCGCTAACCGTCGTCAGCAGACTCGAACCCCGTGCCGCGCGGAAAGCCGTGGATATGAACCAGACCGAACGAGACGGCCTGTGCGGCGATCACGACCCACACGCTCGGTATGGACCGGCTCAGCTCGACTACCGTAACCGAAATCGGAGGAAACGCATTCGGGCAACCTTCGCCCGAATCGCAGAACGTGCCGACAATTCAACTCGTCACGGCTTCAGGCGACAAGCAGCAGATGGGTGTTCCACCGAGCTGATGGTGGGCAAAGGCCTTGCCGAACGGTTTGGTCGGTCTGCGAAGCCGGACCCGGACGTCGCTTCACGCAGCTTGCCCCTCCAGGCGCGGCCAGCGACGAGGCGGGTGAGAGAGGGCAGATACTCAATCGCCCAGTTCATCTCCTGCCCGGTAAGGGCGTTGACCATCGGGATTCGTGCGTGCTGCAGCCCATCCCACGTCTCGACGGGACCCCGCTTGAGCTTTCGCGCCCAGGCGAAAAGCTTCGGAAGGGACATGACCAAGCCGATCTGTCCCACGACTTGGAACAACAGTCGCTCCCTTACGAGCGAACGGCCAGGCCGCGAAAACACGAAGCCAAGACCCCCCGAACCCAAGATACGGAGTACGTTCACAGGATTGTAGAAGCTGGCGTACGCCCGAAGGATGTTCATCTGCCGCTGCCACGGCTTGGCGTGCCGACTGGCGGCGACATGGTTGCCGTCCTGGTAGGCCTGCGGCACGGGATGACCGCCCACGGCTTTGTAGATCGTGCGGGTTCTGGCTGCGGGCTCGAAGTCCCGGGTGCCGACGGCGGGCCCGAGGTAGGTGCACTGGTACGAGACGGCCCCCTTATCGAATACGTAGCGGGCCTGATTGAGCAGTCCGGACAGGTCCCCAGGTTTCGAACGCAGTGGCTGATCGTCGCTGTGGATCATCATGACCATCGGCTGGATGCCGACCTCGTGCATCCGCCCGAACAACTCGGATGTCTTGCTCTCGGTCTGCCCCTTGTTGACCAGCTTGGCCGTGAGATCCTCGATGCCCAACCAGATCGCCCTGAGCCCGGCCTCCCTGCAGAGCGGGAGGATGTCCCGATTCTTGTACACGTCGAACTGCGTTGCTTCGGTGTAGAAACTGATCCTCTCGGAGAGGGGAACGTCCCCCGTGGTGGTCCTCGCAACCTGGCTCATCATGGCAACGACGGTCTCGCGATGGTTGAAGAAGTTATCGTCGGTGCCGAAGAACTCGCGAATGCCGAAGTTCTCGTAGAGGTGCTTGATCTCAGCGGCGAAGCGTTCGGGGCTCTTGTGCCGCCACGTCCCCTGGTTCAACGCGGGGATCGGACAGAACGGGCACTTGAACTTACACCCCTGCGTTGGAACGATCGAGGCGATGACGGATCGCTTGCCCACCTTCCGGGGAGGATAAGGCTTGTCCTGCAGGCCTCGACCCCTGTGCGGGGGTTCGAGCATACGGTAACCGGCGTCGGGCAGGGGCATTTCATCGAGGTCTCGGAGAATCCGCTGCACGCCGGTGTTGACAGCGACAGGCCGATCTACTGGGGTATCGGGGGAAAGGTACACCAGCCCCAGGACATCCTCCAAAGCGCGTGACCGCCGTGCGGACTCAAACGCGTTTCGGACCGAATCCCCGGCCCGCCGGTGGTCCAGAATCCCCTGCAGCAGGTCGAGCAGGACGTAGACCTCGCCCGTCACGACGCAGTCGGCGCCGATTCCAGGGCCTGGCCCCAAGTCGAAGTAATCCGTCGGTTCGTAGGTGGCTTTCGGTCCGCCCGCGACGATCAAGGGCCTGGCAGACCCCAGACGATGCGCGTCCCGTATCAAATCGTATGCCGGCTCGGCATGTACCTGCATGCCGGACACCAGAAGCATGTCCAGGGGTCCGCCGTTCAGCCTAGCCTCGCTGGGGCTGAAGTTCGGCGTCCACTGCTGCAGAACGATACGCATGTGCTTGAAACCGGCGGCGTAGAGGATATCGCCGAGCGTCCGAACAGACGCCGGTGCCATCCTCTTGTCAGCATACCAGTACGGCAGCATGCGTGTCCGGAAGTCGAACGGGTACACGATCGCAATGCGCAGACCGTGCGCGTCCGACCGCTGAGCGAGCCGACCCAAGGAGCGCCGTAACGCGCCGTCGGGCAGGAAGACGTCATCAAATTGGCGGCATGGCAACTCCACGGTCGTGTTCTCCTAGCTTGAGGCGGGTGCTCAGTTGTGGGCCTCGGCTTGATCGCCGTCCCCGACCGGCAGACCTTCGGCGCTGGCGCCATCGGAAGGGCCCTTCGAATCTTGACTGTCCCGAAGTTCCGCCTTTCTTGCGGCCTGCTCCGCCTTCTCACGTTGACGATCACGCTTCTTCTGCTCTCGCTCTCGTTTCTGGCTGCTTTGTCTTCTCTTCTGGCTCATAGAGTCTCCTCGATCACGACGTTGGGAGAACGGAAGACGATGTCCTCATCCGGCGGTAGCTACCAGCGTCCGCGACGTCCGCCGCCCCCACCACCCTTTGGGCGCGGCTTGGCCTCATTCACCTTGAGTGTCCTACCGCCATGGTCCTTACCATCGAGCGCTGCGATGGCCGCCTCGGCCTCGGCTCCCGAACTCATCTCGACGAAGCCGAAGCCCTTGCTCTGTCCCGTGCTCCGGTCCGTGATAACATCCGCGCTATCGACGGTTCCATGGCTTGCGAATAGCTGTTCGAGGTCAGCACTGCTGACGTCGTACCCGAGGTTCCCAACGTACAGTTTCGCACTCATCATAAGTCTCCTTGTGACTCGGTGGACTGGTGCGCCAATCCCCGCAAGCACCTCGACCTCGGCGCACGAACGGCTTCGAGAGTGCGGTCATCCTCAGCGGCTTCTCGCCCGAGAGCATCTCAGGACTGCGAGACGAGGGCCTTCTTCTCCCCCGAGAGCAGTACGATGCCGCATATGCAGTGGTGAGGCGGGACAGAATTGGTTCTTCCAAGGTCTGTAAGGTTCGCGGGGGCGGCAATCGCCCCTCGTCATCAACCGCCCCGAAACGCGAGCGGGATCGAGTATCCGCGCGATTCGTGCAGATCACATCTCTAGTCGAGACTCAGTGACCAGTCCAGATCGGGAGAAATTGCCCACGCAACCAGCGAGAGCAGTCGCTCGGGAAGGGAAGCGATCAGAAAGAATCGATTTTGCAAAGTCAAGATAACCCAAAACACAGCCCATGTCAAGTGCAATCCCGACCGGGGCACTTACTGGTCCAGGGCTCTCCACGCCGAAACAAGACGAGATACACCGCGTCATGATCAAGGCCTCGGGCGTGGCAGGGGCTTGGAGAAGACAAGAAGGACTGAAGCCACGGGTCGTCCGCTGTTGGAGTTCGGCTGCACTTCAACCGTGCGACGTTGGCGCGCCTGGCATCGTGCGATCACCGCGCCATCGTCAATACCAGGATCGCGAAGATCGTGACGTCGGCGAAGACGTGCGCCACGATCGGAGGGCCCAGCCCACCCGCGCGGTGACGGATCAGGCCGAGAAACAACCCGTACAGGGCCGCCATCCCTACGCCCGCCCAGCCGCGCGGAAAGCCATGGATGTGAATCAGACCGAACGAGGCGGCCTGTGCGGCGATCACGACCCACACGCTCGGGACGGCCCGGCTCAGCAGCCGCCACAGGATCCCTCGCCAAATCGTCTCTTCCATGACGGCGTTGACCACGGCGAACCCGAGCCCCGCCAGCGGCATCATCCATCCTGGCAACGACGGGACCATCGCGCGAACGTCGGCGATGTCCGGCCGGGCCAGCCGATACCACAGCACCAGCGCCGCCGAACTGCCCACCACGGTCACGACCGAGAACGCAACGGTTACCCGATCGAGCCGCCCCCACGATGGCGTGCCCACCGCTCGACGGAGCGAAGGAATCATCCCGACCAGCAATACGTAGACCAGAAGGGGCAAGAGCAACCCCATCGGCCACCCACGCCACGGATTGACCAGGACACCGGCCAACAGGATCGCGCAAAACAATGACAGGGCGACGGCCTCGTGATCTCGGGTGGCGGCAGTGATGACGAGCAACAACACTCCCGCGGCCGCCATCGGGGCGTGCCACGTCCCGGGAACGACCGGCATGACACAGACCAGCGCGAAGGCCGCCAGCAGCAACGCCGATACGCCAGCGTGCTCGCGCCTCCCCGCGGGTGCGTTGTCGACTTCCGCAGCCATGCCGGGTCCCGAAACGGCGATGCCCCTGCGGTCCGGCTCACTTGCGTTGGCCGGCGCGAATCCGGAAGAAGTAGACGGTGGACTTGCCCGACACGCTGTCGGGCGAGGCCTGGTCCGTGAACGATCCGATGATGTACCCGTCGGCCGTCACCGACCGACATCCGCCGATCGAATAGGGGCGGTACGCCTTGTCACTGATCGCATAGTCGTGCCAGGTTCGCCCGTTGTCGTCGCTGGCCAGGCAGGCGATCCGTCCCTGGCACGACGACACGCAATACAGCACCCCGCCCGGTAGTGACGCCGACGTGGCGAAGAACCCCGACAGCCCCATCAGCGCGATCGTCTGCCCATGGAACTCGGGCTGGATTCGCACGTCCTGCTTGCCGGTCTGGACGTCATAGCGGACATAGTGCTCGCGTGCGTTCGGCTTGGTTTGGGCCATGTACAGGAAATGCACCTTGCCGTCCTTGGCCATCAGGTTGGACAGCCACGTGTGAGACTCGAACTCGTCGTCGAGCGTGATCCGCAGTGCGCCCCCGCCGTCGTCGGCCACCACCGGCAAGGTGATTGGTCTGCCGCCCATCGTCGACCAGGCGCCGCCACCGTCGCGCGACAGCATGTGGTGGATGTCCCAGTACAGGTACTGCCCGTGCTTCTGGGTGGTCCACGCGGCGTGGAGCGTCCCGTCGCGGGCCAGGCTCAGCAGCGGGTATTGCAGCACCGCGTGCTTGCCGTGCCGCAGCAGCGCCCGCGAGCGGAGCACCTTCCCGTCCAGCCCCAGCACGTGAAACGTGTTGTTGTGCGCGAAGTAATAGAGCCGTTTCCGCGGGGCGTCGAGCATCATGCAGTATTTGCCGGCCGAGCCGCCCGGGATCTTCGAGATCACGGGCTTGGCGTAGTCGTCCTTGGCGAAGAACCGATACAGATAGGCATGCCCGTCGACGAAGTCCGGCCGGGCCAGGTAGACGTTGCCCGCCTCGTCCGTCTCGATGACCGGCGGGTTGGTGGCGTTCGTCGCCTGGTAGACGATCGAGAACCGCTTGCCGCCGTCGACGCTCCGCAGCAGCCGCCATTGCTGGGCGGTGTAGGCCTTGTTCCGGCTGCGGATGTGCGTCATGAAGATGCCGTTGCGGTTGCTTGTCACTTTCTGGTTGTGGCTTTGAAACGTGGCGTACCCGGTGGCCTCGGCGTCGACGCAGGCCACCTCGACTGGCGCTCGCCCCCGCGCCGACGCCGTCAGGCCAACACCCATCGTTCCACGCACCAGGACACCACACACGACCAGTGCCAATCGCGTCATGACCTGTCTGCTCCCGCCCAACCCGTCGAGCGCACCCCCCGGGCGGATGAACCCTAGCAAAACCGACGCCGACGGGCTACCCTTAACAAGGACCCCGGAGCGCCGCCCGTTGGTGACCGACGCGGGTCGCCCGTTGTGAGGGAATGCGCCGATGGACCTGAGCGAGCTGCAAGCGTTGATCGATAGGATGTACAGTGACAAGGACCGCGCCCGGGGTTCGGCCGCGACCTATCTGTGGTTCATGGAGGAGGTCGGCGAGCTGGCGGCTGCGCTCCGCGAGGGCAGCGCAGAGCAAAAGGCCGAGGAGTTCGCCGACGTGCTCGCCTGGCTGGTGACGCTCGCCAACGTCGAAGGCGTCGATCTGAACCGCGCCATGGAGAAGTACGCCAAGGGCTGTCCCGGGTGCGGGCGGATGGTCTGCGGGTGCGACGAGAAGCCGTAGGCGTCCAGCCGAATCACCCCGTCGTCGGGCTACGCGCGCCGGCGTCTCAAGGCCAGGATTCCGCCGACCAGCGCCAGCGAGATCGACAGCGACGCGAAGGGGCAGAACGGACCCGCGTCCGGCGTGGTCTGCGCGGTGCCGCCGTCTGTCCCGGCTCCCGCGGTGCCGTCACCGGGCGCAAGCTTGCCCGCCTCGTTCGGATCGACCGGTTTGGTGGCCCCTGGTATGTTGACGATGGTGACACGCATGGGGGTCACGGGCACCTTGGCGTCCGTGATGTTGGCGCGAACCTCGACCTGCTGGTTACTGAACACCTCGTGAGCGTGAAGGACACCACCATGCTCTGTGATCCGGCCCCATTGAGTGGTTGACAGTTCCCAGGAAACCCGTGCAGTGACCTCTTCGTCCGGCGCGTCTTCGTAGTGGGCCATTACCTTATACGGCGCGCTCTGAGACCATTCGTTAACCGTAGTGTCACCCTCAACGGTCATGCTCTGGGGATCCTTCTTGCCCTTCTCAGGGGTCGCGGCTTTGGCGAGGCTGCTTGGCCCAACGGCAAGCTTCCCATCGCCGTTCTTGGCGATGCAGAAGAACTCATACGACTTGTCGGGTTGCAGTCCGTCGACAGTAATCAAGCCCCAATCCAATTCGACCTGCCAGACCTCCGTGGCGCTCCCGCGGCCCTGACCGTCGAGATAGACGCCCTCGGTCTTGTTCTTCACGGCCAAGAGGGTTTCAGGCGGATTGTCACCGCGAGAGACGGTCACGTCGACCGAGTTGCTCTTGCGATTCGTGATGTCCGGGGCCGGGGGCTCAGCCGCCAACGTGTAAACGTGCGCAACCGCGGAGTAGGGTGTTTCGTTTTGCGGAACGCCTGAATCCCCAGCCTTCACGCGGTAACTGTAGCGCGTGTTCTCCTCGAGACCCGCGTCGAAATGGTAGG
>CAYOGX010000013.1:0-15971 GCA_964403235.1 uncultured Planctomycetales bacterium
CCCGTCGACGACAATGGCCCACGAACGGCATCAAGACGTCGTCCGTCAACCACCAAGCAGCAGCACCCAAGGAGCAGCCATGCCTCAACGTGCCAAGGTCGTCTCGCTCGACTTCGTTAAGGACTCGCTCGAGCCCGAGCGACGCGTCCTCGGGGATCTGGCCGACGTCGTCGCCCTCGACGCCCATTCGGAGAACGACCTCGTCGGCCGTGTCGAGGACGCCGACGCCGTCATGATCTACCACACCATGTCGCTGACCCGCCGAACCATCGAACGGCTGGAACGCTGCAAGCTGATCGTCCGGTGCGGCGTGGGTTACGACAACGTCGACTGCGCGTTCGCCCGCAGCCGGGGCATCCCGGTGGCCAACGTGCCCGACTACGGCACGGAGGAGGTGGCCGACTCCGCCATCGGCATGATGCTCGCGTTGACGCGGGGGATCACGCTGCTCAACTCGGGCCTCCGCGCCACCGAGGGCCCATGGTCGCACACGGAGGCTGCGCCGCTACAGCGACTCCGCGGCAGCGTCTTCGCCATCATCGGGCTGGGCCGGATCGGCACCGCGGCTGCGCTGCGGGCCAAGGCGCTCGGCATGCACGTGGCGTTCTACGATCCGTACGTCCCCGACGGGCGCGACAAGGCCGTCGGCGGCCTCCGGCGGTTCGAGGTCCTGACGGACATGCTCGAGCAGGCCTACGTCGTCAGCCTCCACTGCTGCTTGACCGATGAGACCCGCCGGATCATCGACGAGGCCGCCCTCGCGCAGATGCCGCACGGTTCGTTTCTGGTCAACACCGCGCGGGGCGCGCTGGTGGACACGGCCGCGATCCCCGACGCGATTGCGTCGGGCCAACTGGCGGGTGCTGCCATCGACGTTCTCGAGACCGAGCCGCCGCCCGACGACGATCCGCTGATCGCGGCCTGGCGCGACCCGAACCACCCAGCGCATCACCGCGTGCTGATCAACCCGCATTCCGCCTTCTATTCCGAGCAAGGCGTGATCGACATCCGGCTCAAGGCCACCGAGGCCTGCCGGCGGGCGCTATTGGATCTGCCCCTGCGCAACATCGTGAACTGACGAAGGACCGACGCCGTCAACTGGCGCGTCCGATCCGAGCCGCGACCGTGAGGGAGCGGTCTTTGCCTGGTGCGAAGGTGTTGCCTGGTTCGAGAATCCCTTCTCGCCCCTACTCCCGCGCGATTCCTGCCAAGGGTGGGTGCAAGATGGGAATCTCGCACCAGCGGCTGCTTAGCGGCTCGCGGGTGTGAAGCGCAGCGCTTTGACCTCGAGCGGATCGAGGCGCCACTCGAATGCCCCATCGTCAACGTCGATCGGCTCGGCGCGATCGAACACATCGTCACCGACGATCTTTGCAGTAGGCAGGCCGCTGACGCGAATGCGAACGGGTACGTTGGCAGAGTTGACGGCGAACAAGTAACGGTCCTTCTTGTGGGCCAGGTCCAGAATGCTGACCGGCGGGTACGTCCTGGCGGGCGGTCGGATGCCGCCGGTGCCCTCCTTCGGGGCGATCTGTCGAGGCCCGTCCAGCACGTCGATCTTGATGTCGTTGCGCTTCTGGCCGAACAGAAAGACCTGCCCCAGGCCGAGCTTCCCGCACAGCTCTCGGGCGACGGTTGCATAGGCCTTGTAGTATGCCTCGTGCGCCGGGAACTTCGGCCGTCTCCGCATGGAGAACACGACGACGCCCTTCGCGCCGGACAGCAGACCCATGTAGACGTCGTGCCGCACCCACTTGGGGATCATCGCGACGTGCTCCGGCGCGGGCTGTTGGAACATCTCCGGCACCGCGATCGGGATGGCTGACGGGTTCGCTTTGGCGATCGCCTCGATCTCCTGTTCGATTGACCACCGCACCCAGATCCGCGAATCGCGCTGACCGGAGTAGTTCGTGTAGATGCCCTTGCCACAGATATCGAGGCGCTTGGCCGTGTGCGCCAGGCCCTCGGCCACGCGATGCCCCGGGTCGTACATCCACACGGGCCGCTTGAGCGGATCCGTCTGGCGGATCGTTTGGGTCGCCACGTCGAGGTAGGTCATCTCGTTCCTGCGCCAATAGCGGAGCTCCTCCGGCTGGAGGTACCACCACCCGATCTCGGGATGCTTGGCCGCCTCGAGGACCTGTCGCCTGATGCCTTTCTCGACGTCGTCGGCCGTAAACTTCGGGGGCTCCTTGCCGTGGAAGTTGTAGCCCAGCCCGACGGTGTAGACCGCCTTCAGGCCGTGCGCCTTGGCGTCGGAGATGATCTGCTCGTTGAGCTCATACTGCGGGCCGATCATCGTGAACCCGTCCGCCGCATATCGTTTCAGCGCCGCCTGTCTTTCCTGCTCCGGCAATCGGCCCGGCGAGGTGCCGCCAACGGAGAACATCGTCAGCGGGAAGATCCGTCCCTGCGGATAGACCTTGTCAGGCGCGTACGTCTGCGCCCGATCGGGCGCGGGACGGAAGAACTCAGCCACTGGCGGTGCCGCTGCGGCCACGCCACCGCCGAGCACGCCAATGAACATCCCGAGGAACGTGGGGCAATTCCGAAACAACCACACTGAACTGAGGTATCTGGCCATGCCGCTCGCCTTCCGTAACCCCCTTGATCAAAGCCCGCTGCCGATCTGACCGCCAAGGCTGGGTGCGAGATGGGAATCTCGCACCAGTGGTGGCATCCCCGCCTTATAGCAGAAGGCGTCCTCGATTCAACAAGTCCCTTCCGGTCTTGTCGGGTTCTGTCGGTTCTTGTCCGACGGCCCGCGGTTCGTCTTGGCCGGCTCCGTGGGCGATGCTAACATGCCAGGCTCGAACCTTGGCAAATTGGAGGGATTCTGATGAGAAGGTTGTCTTGTCTGGTTCTCACGATCGGGTTGACGGGCGTTTGGCAGCGCGCGGCCGTTGCCGAGCCGCTTCGCGGCCTCGAGCTGCATCCCGATGCGCCGGCGTCCGCCGTCAAGGCATTCGCCAAGTGCGGCATCAACACACTGGTGATCCCGTTCCGCAAGCAGGGCGATCTGGCCGATCCGGCGTTTGCCAAGTCGCTTGCGCGCTGGGGCAAGCTCGCCAAGCGGCACAAGCTGCGCTGCCTGGTGGCGGTGCGGTTGTTCGGCCCGCCGGACTACACGGGGTCCAAGGGCGGGTACGTCCGCGCCGTGGAGGCCATCGCGGCCAGTCCGTGCGTGTCTCCGGGCGACGCGAACTACTGGGCCCAGGTCGTCACGCCCCGCGTCCGCCGTATCGCCGAGCTGGCCAAACAAAACGGGCTGGCCGGCGCGCTGTTCGACTATCAGGCCACCCTCACCGGTTCGGAGTACGGGGCGGCGTTCTGCTTCAGCACCCACTGCTGGAACGCGTTCGTCAAGGCCAAGCACGACGGCGACGAAGAGCTGATGAAGCTCAAGACGCGGGCGCAGCGCGTCGGTTGGGTGCGCTCGTCACCGCGCGGCGGCCAATACTACGCGTTTCTGTCGGAACTCGTCGAGGCCCAGATGACCAAGTCGGTCCAGGCGGCCCGGTCGGTGTTCCCCGAGATGGTCGTGGGGATCTACGGCTACTCGGATGCGTGGTTGTACCACGGGGTCGTCCGCGCCACGTCGCAGCCCGACGCCCAGAACCCCCCGCCGGCCGTTCTGGCCGAGTACGAGCGGACCACGTTCGGACGGCTCTATCCGCTGGTCAAGCGTGGCTGGCGGCTGGCGGGCCTGCGGTTCCAGCCGGTGGTCCGGCTCCCGCTGGACTACTACCTGCCCGACGACGTCACCAATCATCTGGCCGAGCTGGATCGCGACCAAGTCGGTTTCCTGTTGACCTCGACGGATGCCCTATGGCGGCGCGTGGCCGACGTCTTTCACGTCAACCCGCCAAACGGTTCGGCATCTGCGTTTGCGGCGGCCGTTCGCAAGGGATTGTCGGGTCAACATGTGGGCCAGCGCGTCTTCCACAACAGGCGCTACTACGTCCAGTACCTGCCGCGTCTCGGCGTGCTCCACGGAGGAGGGTTGTCGGGGCTGTTCTCCGGACTGATCAAGCGCCTGGCCAGGTCGTTTCAACTGCCGACGCTCCAACTGGACGCCGCGCATCCGGAGCGATGGGTGGGCGCGGTGTCGGCCAACGACGTGGTCATCGCGCTTCCCGGCGCGGGTCAGGCGAACCCGGAGGGCCTGGCGACGGCTGCGCCGGCCTTCGAGCGGCTTGTCCGCAACGGGGCGATCCTGATCCTGCTTAACGCCGCCGATCCCAAGGAGGTCGGCTGGTTCACCGGTCATGCGTCGAGATTCGCCCTCGAGGCGAACCCAAGTCGGGCCTGAAACAGGCCTGGCTGGCGAACGAGGGCGACGGCCTGCTCGCCACGCCGATCTACACCGAGAAGCTGGCGCCGCCGGGCGCGCACTTCACGTCGTTTTCGCCCAAGTACACGCCCCTCGCCAAGGACGACCAGGGCGGCGCCTACGTGCTCGCGCAGCACGTCGGCCGGGGCCTGCTGATCGCGTCGGCCGGCCCCCTCGTCTCGCTGGAGCTGCTCGGCAATGCCTATTTGCACCTGACCCGTCGCGGCGAGTGCTTCACCGTCGAGCTCCTGCCGAGCCCCAGCCGGGCGCCCTGCGGAGACCAGATCGCCTTCGGCCAGAACGATCTGGTGCTGGGGGTGGCTGAGCTGCCCGAGCTGGCCAGCAACGTGAACGTGTTTGTGGACGTGATCGACACGAACGGCAAGACGGCCGCCCATCGGTTCTTCGACGTCTCCGTGGCCGGCGACGGCCTGCGGATACCCTTGCGCTACATCGCCACCGAGGAGGGCGCGGGCCGCATCATCGTCACCATCACCGACCCCGTCGACAACGCCCTGTTGCGACGGGTCTTCATCCCGCTGCTGCACGACCAGCGGGTCGAGATCCTGCCGGACAAGAACTACTACACGACCGAGCCGCAGGCCGTGCTGCGACTACGCTACTTCGATCAGTCGCTGCGCAAGGCGTCCGTCGAGGTCAAGCTGGCCGGTCGCGTTCTGAAGCCCAAACTGACCGGCGGCGACGCGCGTTTCGCCAAGATCCCGATCGCTAAGCTCGAGCCCGGCGAGCATGAGTTGCACGTGTCGTTCGCCCAGGAGGGCAAGACGGCCTACACGAGGACGCTGACACTTCGAAAGGAGCGGCCGTTCCCCACGGCCGTCAAGATCCTGCACCACCGAAGCTGCGTGCTCGAGGTCGACGGGCAGCCGTTCTTCCCCTTCGGTTGTTATGGCGGGCAAGACGCCGGCCTGGACGAGCTCGGCGTCAATGCGACGGTGAGCGGGAACGCCGGCAAGGACGGCAAGCTGCGGTTCGCCCCGCATGGCATCAAATCCGCGGACGAGCTTCGCGGCGACGACTACAAGATGCTGCTGTCCTGGTACAGGTTCGACGAGCCGGCCCTGAACAGCCATTCGCCCGACCACGTCCTCGAGACCTACCTGGCCGGCCGGGCCAAGGACCCCTACCACCCCCAGATGATCGTCTACGTGGGGAGCGCCACCTATCCGCACTATCCCGACTACATGCCGTCGGCGGACTGTCACATGATGGATCACTACCCCCGGCCGTTTTTCGCGACAGGGGAGTTCGGCTATTTCCTGCGTAAGGTCACGCACGCCGCCCGAGGTCGTCGGAACGTGTGGGCGGTGCCCCAGTGTTTCGACTGGCGGGAGATCGGCGCCGGCCTCGGACCGTACAAGAAAGAAAGCCTCCACCCCCACGGCCCCGAGGCCCTCAACTACATCTACCAGGCCGTCGTAGAGGGCGCCGGGGCGATCACGTTCTGGACCTATCGTTACATGGCCGACGACCTGCGCCGGCAGGGACCGTTCAAGAAGGCCCTGGCTGAGGGCGCCGAGCTGTCCCGGTTGGTCGCCCAGGGCACGGTCGTCCAGCCACCACGGGTCAAGCCGCTGTGCGACCAGGTCCGGTGCCGCAGCTTCAAGATCGGCAAAGAGACCTATATCGTCGCGGTGAACACCCTGGAGCGAAAGGCCAACGTCGAGTTTAGCGCGCCGTATCTGAAGGGCAAGACCCTGCGGCAGCACCTGCCTCAGCAGCGCGAACTCGGCGCGCTGACCGACACGTTCGAGCCCCTGGAGGGCAAGGTCTACGTGATCGCCACGCCGTAGCGGGTTGGGTGGCCCGGAAGTCCTATCAACATCGACCGCTTCCTTACGGGCGCGGCTCGGATTGGATACGCTACCCCAGTTCTGCGACACTATGTCTGCCATCTAACGTCCCATGAGGGAGGTCCACCATGAAGCGTGATGTGTTCGTCAGATGTTTCGTTCTGGCCGTTGCGGTTCCGACCG
This sequence comes from uncultured Planctomycetales bacterium, assembly GCA_964403235.1. Classification (GTDB taxonomy): domain Bacteria; phylum Planctomycetota; class Phycisphaerae; order UBA1845; family JAFGLZ01; genus JAFGLZ01. The sequence goes on from CAYOGX010000013.1 coordinate 6,331, forward strand.
TGAGTGGCGCCGCGGAGCAGCGGAGCGAGTTCGGCAAGCCGATCCTGCTGAAGTACGGCGATGTGTCGACGATCGCGCCGATGATGGGCCCGAGCCTGACGGTGGACTGGGACCGCGACGGCCTGGCCGATCTGGTCTCGGGCGGGCGGTGGTGGCGGAACACGGGCCGGAAGCACGACGGCCTGGCCCTGTTCGAGCCCGGCGGCAGCGGCGCGGTCTCTGCGGTCATGATCGGCGACCTCGACGGTGATGCCCACGGCGACGTGGTGATCGCCAGTAACAAGTCGTACACCTGGTTCGAGGACACGACCGCCAAGGGCACGCGCAAGTTCGCCAAGCGCGGGACACTGGCGTTTGTGCTCGGCGGGAACCTGGCCTGGCCCGAGCGCGGCGAGGGCAGCCCGTCCTGTTGGCTGGCCGACTGGGACGGCGACGGGCGGACCGATCTGCTGGTCGGAACGCGGTCGATCGGCCTGAGGCAATACCTGCCGGGGAAGGGGCCGGGGTTCGGCGTGGGCTGGCGCGACGGGGGCTGGGTCTTCCGTGACATGACGGCCACCGTTTGGCTGCACCGGAACGTCGGGACGGCCGCCAAGCCGGTCTTCACCGCGGGGCGGTTCGTGCGCTCCGGCAAGACGGGTCGTGCGATCACGTTCTTCGACCGCACCGATCCCTGCGTAGTCGACTGGAACGGCGACGGCAAGCAGGACCTGATCGTCTACGCATTCGACCGCGTGGTCGTGTTCCTGAATACCGGAACGCCAAGCGACGAGGTCGGCGGCAAGGGCGAGCCGGAGCTCGACGATGGTCGTATAGTGACGTTCGACCGTCGGAAGACGATCCCATATGAGCGCAAGACCTTCTGTCCGTTCCGCGACGAGGCCGGCCTGTGGCACGTCCGTTTCGGCGGACCGACGGCGTCGGAAGCGGTGCAATTACGCAAAGAGGACCCGTTCGCGTTCGGACCGCTGCGAATGATGCCGTTTCGCAACCCGGACATGGCCGTCGACACGTTCTCCGTACCCGACGCGGCCGACTGGGACGGCGACGGCAAGGTCGACCTGGTCGTCGGGTGCGAGGACGGGTGGATCTGGTTCTTCAAGAACCTCGACCCGGGTGGTGGAATCGCGCGATGGGCGCCGCCCGTCAGGCTGCGGGCCGATGGCAAGCCCATCCGGCTCGACAAGGTGCAATGCCTGCAAGGGCCCTGCGAATGGCTGTGGGGCTACTCGAACCCGACCGCGGCCGACTGGGACCTCGACGGCGATCTCGACCTGATCTGCGGCTCGGTGGCCGAGACCTACCACTGGTTCGAGAACGTGGGCACCAAGACCGCCCCGAAGCTCGCCGCCCGCGGACCGCTGCGTTGCGGCGACGGGGCGGGCAAGCCCGTCAGTTGTGCGTGGCGGACCCGGCCGGGCGTGGGCGACGTCGACGGGGACAAGCTGCCCGACCTGGTCGGCGTGGCCGGCAGCCGTCAGCTCTGTTGGTGGCGCCGCACGCGCGACGCGGCGGGCAAGCTGCGCCTGGACCCGCCGGCGTTTCCGCTCGACGCGAAGGGCAAGCCGTTCGAGATCACCGGCCCCGTTCGCGCGACCGGCCGAACGAAGATCGTCATGTGCGATTGGGACCACGACGGTCGGTGCGACATCATCACGTCACCCAAGCTCGGCGGCGGGGGCGGGTATCAATACCTGTTCCGCAACCTGGGCCTGAAGGACGGCAAGCTGTGCGTCGAGCACCGTCCGAAGCAGATCCGCGTGACGGGCCACATCACCCGATGGACCCATTTCTCGATGGTCGAGCCGGTCGATTTCGACGGCGACGGGCAGTGGGAGGTGCTTGCCGGCATGGACCGCGGCGTGATCTACTACTGGAAGGAATGAGCGGAAGCGCTCGACAGGCGCAACCTGGCGAGGACCAACAGATGGCGGCGAAGGGGCAATCGGCAAGATCGGAACAGAAACTGGCGTTGCAGGGCGGCCTGAAGGCGGTCACGCGGATCGAGGGCAAGGGCCAGCCCAAGATCGGCGTCGACGAGTTCATGTCCGTGGCCGAGCGATTCGGCTTCTCGCGGACCACGTTGACAAAGATCCGCGCAGCCGTCAGCAAGGAGGACATGGGCGACGGGCCGTTCCTGGCCAACTACTACTCGGGCTTGCCCGAGACGAAGGTCCAGGGCTTCGAGCGGATCGCGCGCGAGACGTTCGGCGTCAAGTACGCGATCGCGGTCACGTCGGGCACGGCTGCGCTGCACAGCGCGTTCGTGGCCGTCGGGGTCGGTCGGGGTGCGGAGGTGATCTGCCCGGCCATCGGCTTCTTCGCGACGGCGGCCGCCGTCGTCCAGTCCAAGGGCGTGCCGGTCTTCTGCGACGTCGACGCGTCCCTGCACATGGACCCGAGCAAGATCGAGCCGCTGATCACGGACCGCACGGTCGCGATCGCGCCGACCCATGTGATGGGCGGCGTGTGTGATATGCGCAAGATCATGAGGATCGCGCGCAAGCACAAGCTGAAGGTCGTCGAGGACTGTGCGCAATCGTGCGGCGCGACGTTCAGGGGCAAGCCGGTCGGCACGTTCGGTGACATCAGCATCTTCAGCATCTCGGCCTACAAGATCGTGGGCGGCGGCGAGGGCGGGCTGATCTTGACCAACAGCAAGCGGCTGTGGGAACGGGCACAGGGCACGGCCGAGTGCGGCGGCCTGTGGCGGCCGGACCGGTTCGCCCCCCCGCGCTACGAGGGCGAGCTGTTCTGCGGCACGAACTACCGCATGTCGGACCTCGAGGCCGCGGTGGACGTGGTCCAACTCGGCAAGATGCCCGCCGTCGTCAAGCGCTTCAACACGGTCAAGATGCGAGTCCTCAAACGGCTGAAAACGTACACCGAGATCGTCCCGCAGAAGCTCAACGACCCGGCCGGCGAGGTCGGCTACCGACTCCGGTTCTTCCCCGAAACGATCGATCTGGCGGTCAAGATCGTCAAGGCGCTCCAGGCCGAGGGCATCGGCGCCGGCACCCGCGGCAAGCACCCGCGTCCCGACTGGCACATCTACGCCTACATGTACCCGCTGATGGGCAAGTCCAGCCCTGCGAATCCGAATTGCGGGTTCGACTGCCATCAGCGCCGAACCAAGGCCAAGCGCATCAAGTACGGCAGGGGCGACTGTCCCGTGGCCGACGATCTGTTCGACCGCGTCGTCGACATCGGTCTGAACCAGTGGTACACCGCCGCCGACTGCCGCAACATCGCCGACGGCATCAACAAGGTCCTGAGCGCCTATTGCACGCAAGACCCCAACGCCCCGCGGTGGTATTGAACAAGGATCGTGAATGGCGCCTCGCGCAGGAGTGTGCCGCCAGTGTTGATCGCCGGGCACCGGGAGGAGATGTCATGAAAACGTCGGGCGTGCTGGTCTGTCTGATTCCGGTCTCGTTGTCGACGATGGCATTCGCGGGATCCGACGCCGTGGCCAGGTATGGATTCGATGAGGGCAACGGCCCGGTCGTCCGCGATCTGACGGGCAACGGACACGACGGCAAGATCATTGGCGCGCGGTTCGTCAAATCGGGGACCGGCGGCGCGCTGTCGTTCGACGGCGTTGACGATGACGTCGACTGCGGTACGGGTGGCGCTCTCGACCTTCGCGAGCAGATCACGATCGCGGCCTGGGTCCGGCCCGCTCGCGTCCCGCCGGCTGAGGTCGGGCTGGTCATCAAGGATTTCGAGTCATACGGCCTGACCTACTACAAGGACGGGTACTGCTACTTCTACATCTCCGGTGGCGGCAACCACTGCAAGGCGCCCATAGCGCCCGGCTTCTGGTTCCACGTGGCCGGCACGTATGACGGGCAGGTCATGCGTCTGTACATCAACGGCAAGCTGCGGGCCCATCGCAAGCTGGCTGTTGGCATCAAAAAGGGGCCGACCCTGCGCATCGGGTCCCGCGGTGTGCCGGGCAGCTACTTCGCCGGTCGACTCGACGAGGTGCAGATCCACCGACGGGCGTTGTCCGCCGAGCAGGTTCGCGCGATCTTCGAACGGCAGAACAAGATCCGGCTGGCCCAGCGGCGCCCCGTTCGTGCCGCCGAGGTGCTTCGCGGCGAGGGATTCAGTGTGCGGGTCGGGCGGCGCGGCGCCCTACAGATCGACGTTGGCGGCGACGCGTATCTGATCGAGTCGGCCTTCAGCTATCCCGCACCGACGATCGGCATGAACGTCCTGTCCGAAGAGGATCCCCAGGCTGAGGAGGGCTGGACCCCCGCGGTTGCCCGAGCCGGTCCGGACGAGGTCCGCGTGACGGCCGTTGGCTCGTGCTATTCGCTGACCCGACGCATTCGCGCGGAGGGCCACCGTCTGTCGGTGGCCGATCGGCTGACCTGCCGAAGCTCCTCTCCCGTGGGCCTAATCGTCGAGTACCGCACGATCATGGGAGCATCGCCGACCCAGCCGCTGCTGGCGGGCGTGCCCGAGCCGGCCGTCTCGCAGACCGCCGAGAACCCGACGATGTTCCTGTTCCAGCCGCGCAGCCGTCTGGGCCTGATCGCCGAGGACACGGTCCTCCGGTTGCAGTTCGAGGCGAGCGCGTACGGCAACCAGGCGACGTTTGCCGTGCGGCATCTCGCCATCAAGCCGGGCGAGACGCGAACGCTCCGCTGGACGGCGTATCCCATGGGCCCCGAGGGGGGCTACTTCGATTTCGTCAACGCCGTCCGCCGCGACTGGAAGACGAACTTCACCCTCCCCGGGCCGTGGGGCTTCCTCAGCGTCATCGACCACTGGGACACGCTTCGGAACCCTGCCAAGCTCAAGGCCTACCTGGCGCGAAACCGGCTCAAGGTCGTCGCGCTGATGCCGTGGCTCGACTACGACCATTTCAACGACCGCACGGGCAAGACGATCGGCCGTGCGGAGTACAAACGGATGATGCGTCATGCCATGCAGGCGCTGAAGGCCGCTGACCCGGAGATCAAGTGCACCGGGTGCATGGAGGGCAACCTGGTCTCACTGCCCGAAGAGGCCATGCGCGTCATGTACGAGACGCTGCCGAAGGATCGACGCAAACAGGGCGTGTACTTGTTCACCGATCGGTTGATGGAGCTCGTCAAGGACGTGAAGATCCGATGGAAGGATTGCCTGCTGGCCGCGCCCGACGGGCGGTATCGCTATGAACTGTACTACCGCGGTCCAAAGCGGCAGCATCCACTGATGGCCATCGCCGTCTACGCCGCCAAGGACAACGACCAGCAGGCGTACTGGCTGGATCAGGCGCGGTTCATGCTCGAGGACGTCGGCCTGGACGGGATCTACATCGACCAGTTCAGCCTGGCCTTCAATGCCGCGCAGCGCTATTCGTACGACCGATGGGACGGCGTGACGGTCGACATCGACCCGGGCACGGGCAAGATCGCGCGCAGATACACGGACGGGGCGCTGGTAGGCGTGCCGGCGCGCAAAGCGCTGATCGAGTACGTCCTGTCGCGCGGCGGCGTGATGGTGACGAACACACACTGCGCGGTCGAGGAGCTTCAGCGCTACCCGATCGCCCGGTTCATGGAGGCCGAAGGGGCGTGCAACCCGTTGACGCTCGAGCCCGGCCAGGAGCCGCCCCTCGCGAGATACATGTGCAAGGGCCACTTCGACGGGCCGGTCGCGTTGGGATGCCGGCCTTACCTGCGCGGCGACGCCGGCCTGCGCGACTACGCCAAGGTCATCATGAACACCGTCATCACGTACCTGCGGCACGGGCTGGTGTTCTACCACTACAACACCGAGATCCCCGAGACCGGCCCCGCCAGCGGCGAGTACGGCCCGATCAACCACATGTTCCCCATCACCCCGATCGCGCTGCACAAGGGTTGGATCGAGGGCGAGGAGCGGATCGTCACCGCCGTGTCGGGAACCTACCGCAGACCGGGCAAGCGCAAGCCCACCGTCCACGTGTTCGACAATCTCGGTCGAAAGGCGCAGGCCGACGTCAGCATGACGCAGACGGCCGACGGCTGGCAGATCAAGCTGAAGCTAAAGGACTGGCAGCAGATCGCCGTCGTCGCCTCGTCAGGCCATTGACGGCCACGGGCGTGGTGTGGCATTCCCCAAGCGCAGCGCGGTACTCGCCTCGGCTATCTGACCCATCGGTACGTACCCGGTCTGGCGACGAAGTCGCCTGCCTTGCCGGGCACGGACGTCCAGGTTCCGCCTTCGAGGCGCTCGACCTTCGCATCGGCCCAACCGGGCAGGCGGACGCGAAACGGGTGTTCGCGCTCGTGCAGTCGGGTCAGCGGTTTGGCTGGCGTGCCGGTCAGTCCGTCGCGAAGCCGTTCGACGTCGGGGTAAATCCGCAGGTCCGCCCGACCGCCGCGGATCCGCAGGTCGACCACGCCCGTGCCGTCGTACCGGAAGTGCGGACAGGTGCCGACGGACAGAACGCGTTTCGGGTTCTTGGCGATCGGCAGCGGGCGCCAGTCGGTCGGGCCGGTCTGCATGGCGCAGTCCTGTGCGCAGAACAACGCGACGTTTCGGCCAAAGCTGACCGCGGCCGGTGCGAAGACCTGGTCGTCGTCGGGCGTCGGGAACGTCGCGCCGCGGGTGATCCGCCGGAACACCTCCCCGCCGATCAAGAAGCTGACGATCTTGCCCGGGGTGTGCCACAGGTTCAGGTAATGGATGGGCCAGTCGCGATTCAGGTGGGCGAGCGACCGCGCGTCGTACTGGAACTGACAGGCCACCTGCACGCCCAGGTTCCGCCATCGCCTCGCCATGGCCGGATACATGCAGACTTGAGAGACCATGCCGGCCGCGTCGAACTCATACACCAGCCGCGCCTTGCCGGCGAACCGGGCGTCGAGCGCGCCGTTCCGCGCCTCGCCCAGCAGGTTCCGATCGTCGTTGATGCGACGCAGCCCACCCGGATACGCGCCCAACGTGATCGCGTCGCAACGGCTGTCGGCAATGGCCTGGGCGATGTCGACGTCCTGCGATGCAAATGTGCTGTAGGCGATGGGCTGGCGCGCGCCTGTGCTCCGGATCGCGTCGACCATCGTGTCGATGTATCGGCGCAGCGTGTGGTATCGGAAACACGCGAACGCGGCTGGGGTCTGCCATTCGCTCGAGGGCAGAAACCGGTCCCAGGCAGCGCGCACGCCCGCGATGCCGCGCTTCGACACCTCAGCGCTCACGTGTGTGACGCCCGGCTCGCCGCTCAGGACGTCGCCGTACGACCAGTACGTCGGCTCGTTGATGATCTCGAACAGGACCAGGCAGGGCTCGTCCACGAGTCGCCGGCCGGTGTGCGGGTTCTCGTGGGTCAGGAACTGACGTAAGTACTTGGCCTGCAAAGGCCAACGATCAGGCCACATCGACATCGCCTGCTTCGGCGTGTTGCGCGAGACGCTGTCGGGCCGACCGTTCGGGCTGCCCCACCAGGCCATCGGCGTCAGCATCAGGTAGATGCCGTTCCGGTTACACCGGTCGACGAGGTAGTCGAGCACGTCCAGGTGATCGTTCCGGATCAGGTGGCCCCGCCCGTCGGTGATCTCCGTGTCGAAGACGTGGATGCGGATGATGTCGATGCCCATCCGGACGAAGTCCTCGACGTCCTCGTCGATGGCGCGTCGGTGGTCGATGCCGAGGTCGGCCAGGCTGTTGTACTGCGTCCAGCTCTGCGGGTAGGTGTTCACGCCCCACAGCGCGACCTCCTTGCCGTCGTCGTAGCGGAGCACGCCGTCGCGGACGATCATCCGTCGCAACGGTAGGCGAGATCCCACCGGACCGGCGGGGGCGCGCTTGGCCTCCGGTTGCAGGACGGCGGGCGCGAACGGCCAGTCCGCCGTCGGCGCATCGCTGGCAGTGATGAGCAACGGCGTGCGATAGATCCCACCACCGGCGTTGACGTTGTCCACCGCGATGCACAGCTCGTTCTGTCGTCCCCAACGGACCACGTCCGGCGGAATCGGATAATCCCGTTGAACGTCCCAGCCGTTCGTCCGGCCGATCTGCCGGCCGTTCAGGAAGGTGACGTCGGCGTCGTCGACGGCGCGGAGCTTCAATCGAAGCTTCTGGCCGCGCCACGCAGATGGAATGACGAACCGCGCCCGAACCCACGTGATGCCCAACGCATGCCACAGCCTCGGCAGAAACGTCGGTTTCCATGAGGCCGAGGCCGGCGGCAGCGCCTTGACGTCCGCCAGTCGTCTGTCTTCGCCCCGCCACCACGCCTCCCAGGAAAGCTGCGAAAGGTCCACGCCGAGCGGAAGCAGACACCGCTTCGCCGATTCCGGCACCCCCTTCACGCCGAAGGTCATCGCAGCCAGCGCCGAGCCGTTGGTCCCCTCGACGTGAACGAAGAACATTGCCGACGCGCCGGCATCCAGTCTGGCCGTCGTCGGCTGAAGGCTGACAACCCGCGCGTTCTCCACGGTCACGACCGGCGTGACGCCGAGCGGGGCGGCATCGCCACCCCGCACCAACACCACGACGCGCCACTGAGCAGGCACGCGGTTCGGTTCCGGCAGGCCGGCGACGATCCGGACGTCCACGCGCGACGTCTTGGACTCGGCGTTGGCCATCTGGCAGCGCCCGACAGTCGGCAGCACCGTCTGAAGGCACACCAGGAATCCAACGACGAACTGTCCTCGGTCGATCATCTAGGGTATCCTTGGCTCGGCCTCTGAATAAGGGAACTCGCCCATGTTGAGTCTCACCGCGTCTCTGCTGTTTATCTCGTCGTTGGGCGGATCGTCAAGCCTGGCCAGGACCCTGACTCAGGCGGACCTCGACCGAGGGATCATGCCGAAGCCCGGCGATGAGATGATCCTCCGCGATTTCTCCCGACTGTCGCCGCAAGATGCGCTGAGCAAGACGTCGCAGCGCGGCAAGTGGTGGCTGCGTCCCTACAAGACCAAGGATGGCCAATCGGGCACGATGCTCATGACCGTCGAGCGGGACATGGACAGGCCGGCGACGTGCCTCGTCCCGCGGGTCACTTACCCGCTCTCGCTGCGTGGTTGGTACGCCATCTGGATCGCGACCTATCGCGGGCCCTACGGCGGCGGCATCGACGTCCGGCTCACGGGCGACGATTGCTTCGTCCACATGGACCCCCAGCAGGTCGCCTTTCACGCCAAGGCTCCCGAGCCCCGGGTCGGCGCGATCGTCGAGATCACCTACAAGCCCGCCGTCGAGATGACCGGTCAGGGCCTTGTCTTCCAGCAACCGTACGGCTCGTACGAGTCGTTCCACTGGGGGTTCTGCGAGGCATCGCTTGCCTACGTCCGGCTCGTCCGACTGAGCGACGCCCAGGTGGCGGCCTTCCACGCCGACCAGGCCCGAACGGACCGCCGCCTGATCGCCTACGACGACGACAACTTCTCGCGCTTCTGGATGTGGGGCGGCCAGGACGAACACGCCGTCCTACGGATCCTCGAGCCCTTCCGCTATCAGGACATCGCGTTCTTCGGCATGTGCTTGGGGACGACCACGGCGACGCACATCCCTACGCCCCACTCGGACATGTACGTCAATCATGGCCGCCGGCTCGGCGACAAGCGCGTCAACCGAAGCTACCAGACGTTCGTAAAAAAAGGGATTGATCTGCTGAAGCTTCACGTCGAACGCGCCCACAAATATGGCTTCAAGCTCCT
>CAYOGX010000014.1:0-15940 GCA_964403235.1 uncultured Planctomycetales bacterium
GCCGGTGACGCGGACGGTGGACATCACCGGGCTCGACGGGGCCGATCTGGTGGATAGGCTCAAGCAGTGGGGCGTGCTCGAGGCGGGGGACAAGACCACGTTGGTCGGCAAGCGGCGCCGAGAGGAGCTGATCAGGGAGATCAAGGTCGACGATGCCCTCGATCTTCGGGACGAGGCCGAAAAGGCCAAGGCGGAAGGGAGAGAACTCCGGCTGCGTCCGGAACTAAGGAGCAACCGGAGTAGGGATCGCGGCGTGCGGTACGTGCCGCCGAGCGTCCTGGGCGAGCTGGCGGCGGAGTTGAACGGCGTGGTGTGCGCGGCGTCGGCGACGACGGCGCCCGCGAAGGCCAAGAAGACCAAGGCGCGTGCCGCGGCTGCAAAGAAGCAGGATCCGAAGGCCGCGGCCCAGCCCGCCAAGAAGCGAAAGGCAAAACCGGCCACCGCGCCCGCCAAGAAGAAGGCCAAGCCCGTTTCGACGCCGCCGGCCAAGCAGAAAGCGGGAAAGGTTCCGGCCAAGCGCGCGACGGTCGCGACGAAGCCCGCCAGGGTCGCGGACAAGCCCGAGGCAGCGGCGGCCAATCGATTCAAGCAGCGGGCGGAGGATCGCGCTGGCGCGGATGACGGGGTTGGGGATGTGCTTGGTGGCGCGACGGGAGACCCGAACGAGAAGCCGCCTCCGGTCAGCATCATTGTTGACGACGCGGCGAGAACGATTCAGATCAAAGGCTCCGAGCGCAGGGTGGCCGAGCTGGAGGAGTTGATCTACCGGCTGCAAGAAGAGGTCGCGCCGCCGCTCGGCAAGGAGATGGAGTACAAGGTCTACGAGCCGCGGTACATCGACGTGGGTGTGGCGGCGGCGTTGCTGGATCGGGTCTTCAACGAGCCGAAGGCGCCGGTGGCCCCCAAGAAGGCGCCTGCCAAGAAGGGCGAGAAGAAGGAGCCGGAGAAGGAAGAACGGATGATGGGCATGAGCCTGCGCGACATGATGCGCGGGCAGCAGCTACTGGCCGGGGCCAAGCAGCGGGTCCGGGTCGTCCCCGATCCGCGGACGGGGTATCTGATCGTCGTGGCGAGTCCCGAGACGCATCGGGAGATCCGGGAGCTGCTGGTCAAGGTGGACGTGCCGGGTCTGCCGCCGGGGGACATCGAGTATTTCCACCTGAAGAACCTGGACGCGACGGAGGTGGAGCGTGGGCTGAGGGCGGTTCTGAAGCTCGACACCACCCGTGCCCGGAGGACGCCGACGCTGCCGAAGGACGCGAACAAGGCCATGCAGATGCTCCAGCAGCAGATCCAGCAGATGCAGGCCGCCGGCGGGGCCGTGGCGTTCACGAGCGCCCAGATCACGATCACATCGGCCCCATCGACGAACACGTTGATCGTGATGGCACCGGACGAGGTGATGGAGATCATCCGGGGACACATCGAGACGCTGGAGGCGGAGGCGGGCGGGATTGAGATCGAGGCGGTGGCGTTGGACACGGCCGACGCGTCGCAGGTGGCCAAGGCGATGTCGGCGTTGTATGGCCGGGGAGCCGCCGGCGTGCCGGGCAAGGCCGCCGTTCCCGGCGCGGGTGCGCGGGTGATCGTGACGGCCGATTCGAGCAGCAACACCGTGTTCGTCCGGGGCCCGAAGGACCTGCGGGCCGAGGTCATCGAGCGGATCAAGAAGATGGACGCCGAGGCGTCGGAGGCGAGCCGGCCGTTCCGGATCGTGCTGGAGCAGGCCGACGCCGAGGTGCTGGCGCCGAAGCTGCAAGCCGCCTTTGCGACGCGGAAGAAGCGGCTCAAGCAAGCAGTACAGATCGTGGGCGATAACGCGAGCAATACGCTGATCGTCCGGGCGCCGGAGAACCTCCGCGAGGAGATCGAGGAGTTGGCCAAGGCGCTGGACGTCGAGAGTGTCGACGTCGACATACGGGTGTTCCCGCTGGAGCACGCCGACGCGGTCGAGGTGCACCAGCAGATGACGCAGATGACGATGCAGGTGCTGGGTCAGCTCCGGGGGCGGGGCAAGCGGAACCTGAAGCTGGACGTGTTCGCGGCCGTGCCCGACCCGCGGACGAATTCGCTGGTCGTCACGGGCGGCGCGGCGACGTTCGCGATCGTCGAGAAGATCCTGCTATCGGTCGATAAGGAGCCGACGGGCAAGACCGAGCAGATCACCGTGGTCTATCAGTTGGAGCAGGCCCAGGCGTCGGACGTCGCCCGGGCGATCAACCAGTTGTACAGGAGCAAGAGCGGCAAGCGATACACCAAGGGAGGCCTGCTGCCGCCCTCGGCGGACTCCGACGGTACGACGAACACGGTCATCATCCGCGCGACGGACCGGCAGCAGAAGATGATCAAGAAGGATTTCATCGACAAGCTGGAGGAGTTCAGCAAGACGAAGAAGATCAAGGACACGACGATCGAGCTAAAGCACGCCAAGTCGGACGAGGTGGCGGAGATCCTGAACAACTATTTCGCCCAGCGCAGTCAGGGGCGCCGGATGAGGCGGTTCCGGGTCACCCCGGCCGACATCGTGTCGATCGTCTCGGAGCCGAACGGTAACGTGCTGCTGGTGCGGTGCAACGACGAGAACCTCGAGGCCATCCAGAAACTGGTCGCGCAGATGGATCGCGAGGAGGTTGCCGGCAAGTCCATGCGAAAGACGAACGTCATCGCGCTGGAGTACGCCGATCCGGGTTCGGCGGCCCAGGCGATCCGCCAGTCGTTCGTGCCGCCGGGCGGGGTGCGCGGGCGGATCAGCCTGCGAGAGCGCGTGGACGCCGTGCCGGTGTATGCGACGGGTTCGCTGGTGGTGACGGCCAGCGAGGAGAACATGCAGCGGGTGGACGACGTCATCAAGCAGCTCGACGTAGAGACGGCCGCCAAGCAAGAGAAGAAGCAGATCAAGCTGGAGTTTGCCGAGGCCGACGAGGTCGCCCGGCAGTTGACGCAGCTCTACTCGCAGACCCGCCGCCGAACGCTACGCGGGCAGTTGCCGGTGACGGTCACGCCGGACGAGCGGACGAACTCGGTGATCGTGGCGGCCAAGAAGACGGAGCTGGCCGACGTGGAGGCGCTGATCAAGACGCTGGACGTGCCGAGCGATCAACTCAAGCGGCGCAAGCTGCAGATATTCCAGTTGGAATGGGCCGAGCCCGCCACGTTGGCGCAGATGATCAACCAGGCGTTCCGGTCGCGGGGCGGGCGGCGGGGTCCGTCGGAGCGGGTGATGGCCGCGGCGGAGTATTCGACGGGGTCGCTGGTGGTGTCGGCCTCCCCGGACAACATGCAACTGATTGAGCAGTTGGTCCAGGACGTGGACCAGGAGGGCGCGTCCACGCGGCAGATGCACGTGGTGGAAATCACCAACGGCGAGGCGCAGGACATCGCCCAGGCGCTGAACCAGATGTTCGTGCAGGGCCGGCGGGCGCGACGGAGCGGGCAGCCGCCGATCACGATCATCAACCCGCAAGGAACGAACAAGGTCATGGTAATGGCCAGCGAGGCGGATTTCAGACGCATCAACGAGGCCATCAAGGAGATGGACGTCGGCACGGGTGCCAAGGCGGTTCGCGTCGTGTCGTTGGCCAACATCGCGCCGGAAGAGGCCCAGACCATCCTGACGGAATTCCTCCGCAAACCGGGCCGCACCGGCCGGTATGATCACAGCCTGCTGGGCGACGTACGGATGACCGTGAGCGAGTCGGCCGGGGCACTCATCCTGACGGCTCGGAAGGAGAAACTCGACGAGTTGGAGACGCTGATCAAGAAGATCGACGTAGAGGCGCCGGAGGGATCGGCCGGCCAGCGGAAGATCGAGATCTTCCCGTTGGAGTACGCCAACGCGTACTACACGGCGCAGGCGATCAGCCAGGCGTTCCAGAAACGCGGGCGGGTGGCCGAGAGCGACCGAGTGGTGGCCACGGCAGAGGGCAGCACCGGGTCGGTGATCATATCGGCTAGCGAGAAGAACCTGGTCAAGATCCGCAAGTTCCTCGAGGAGCTCGACAGGGAGGACAAGCGCGGTCGCGAGGTGCGGGTGGTAACGCTAACCAAGGCGCGGGCGCAGGACGTGGCCCAGACGCTGGCGCAGGCCTACCGGACGCGACGACGCGGCGCGCGCGGCGAGGAACCGGTGGCGATCACCGCCGAGGTGGGCACGAACTCACTGATCATCGCGGCGAAGAAGTCCGAGCACGAGGAGGTGGCGGATCTGATCGCCAAGCTGGACGTCGATCCGACGGCGAACGACGAGATCAGGGTGATCCCGCTGGAGCACATCGACGCGCCGGACGCGCTGGAGATCATGGAGGATTACCTGCGTCGACCCGGGACGGGCCGGCGGGCCGGCGAGCTGGCGGGCGGGACGCGGCTGACGGCGTCCGATTCGATGAACGCGTTGGTGGTCAGCGGCAAGAAGGAGAACGTGGCGCAGTTGGAGAAGGTGATCGCCAAGCTCGACCAGCCGGCGGCATTGGCGGATCGCCTGCCGAAGATCATCCCGCTCGAGGCCGCCCAGGCGACGATGCTGGCGTCGATGTTGGAGCAGATGTTCACCGAGCCCGCCCAAAAGCGTGCCAGGGGCCGGCGAGGCGGAGCGGCCGAGCAGATGGTCCCGCTGATCATGGCCGACGAGGGGACGAACTCGCTGATCGTTTTGGCGCGGAAGAGCGACTTCAACGTGATCGAGCAGATGGCCAAGAAGCTCGATCGCGAGGACATCGGGGTGGGGCTCAAGACGATCCCGGTGCCGCCGACCATGAACGTCGTGGAGTTGGCCGGCCAGGTCGAGCGGCTCATCAACGAGAGCGAGCGGAACCGGGCCCAGAAGACCGGGAGACGGGCGTCGCAGGTGGCTGTGGAGTTCGACCCTCGAACCAACTGTCTGATCCTAGCCGGTGCGCCTGAGCTGTTCGCTCAGGCCGAGCGGTTGATCAAGGACCTGCAGGCGATCAAGCCGGCGGGCCAGCCGACGATGCGAATCATCCCGCTGAAGAACCTGAACGCAGACGACATCAAGCAGGTGCTGGACCAGATGATGGAGCAGGAGGGCGGGCGTCGGCGTGGCCGGCGGTACTATAGATGAAAAAGGTGAGTCGGCCGTTTTCAGGTCGGCCGGATGTGATAGACTAGACCACCCGCTGGTGGCAGCCCGATGGCGCGGGAGGCTGTAGCGGCGCGGCGCTTGCCGGCGGTGGACACGAATACGAACGGTGGTGGGAGTCAACCGTTGACGGCCGTGCGGGCCGCGAGGATCGCGTGAACGGCGTGCACGGCCAGACCCGTGCGGAGCACGGGGAAACGGGGAACTTGGCATGATTATCGAGATGCTGACATTGATGGCGTTGGTTCAGGCGCCGGCGGTGAGCGAGGCCACCAAGACCAAGCCACCGCGCGGGCTGACGGAAGAGGACGCCAAGCTGATCGACGCGCTGGTCAGGCAGGTCGTTAGCCAGACGCAGCCGGCGCGGGGCGCGGCAAGGACGGCGACGAGCCGGCCTGTCGGTGCGCGCCGAGCCAAGGGCCGCGCTACTGTGACGCTGGAGGGCGCTCGCAAGGCCACGAGCCGACCGTCGAAGCGCGCGTCCCGTCAGGTGGATCGTGCCGGCGCAAGCAAGCATGTAGACCTGGGCCGTCGCCCCAGAGCGCGGGACGAGGCGACCCGGAAGGCGGCCCGGCCAAGTGCGAGGACGGTCCGACCCGCCGCGAAAGTGGCGCGCCCGACGCCGAAGCAGGCGCGTCCGGCGCGGGCGGCCGATCGAACCGCCAGGCCGACGACGCCGCGTCGTGCCGTCAAGGCCCCGGTCCGGGGGGCAAGGGCGCGACGCGTGGCCCCGGCCACACCGGCGACGCAACAGGCGATTCAGATGCTGACGGATCTGCCCGAGATGGGCCAGCTCCGCGGGCGGGTCGAGATCGTCGCGACCGGCCCCGACACCATCGCGATCCAGGGCGACGAGGAAGCGGTGGCGGCCCTGGAGGGCATCATCCGGTTGCTGGACGCCACACAGGTACCGATGGAGCTGGACGTGTATCAACTGACCAACGCGCGGGCGACCCAGCTGGCGCCGGTGCTGACGAATCTGCTGCGTCAGGCGTTTCGTCGGCCGGGCCGCCCCCGGCCGTCGGATCAGGTCGTCGTCCTGCCCGACGCGCGAAGCAACTCACTGCTGATCGGGGCGGCGCCGGAGCGGATGGACGAGGTCCACGAGATCATCGAGAAGCTCGACTCACAGCCGCTGATCGGCCCGGTGACGTTCCAGACGTTCGCATTGAAGAACATTACGGCCAGCGAGGCGTCGGAACTGTTGCAAGAGATGATGCGACGGCTCCAGCAGCAGCGCGGCGTGCCGGGCGAGGCCATCACCATCATCCCCGACGATCGGACCAACACGCTGATCGTGACCGCGCCCGAGGCCGACCTGAAGCAGCTGGGCGCTATGATCGACCTGATCGACGTCGAGCCCGAGTTCGGGACGGCCAAGCTGGTCTACATCCCGCTCATGAATGCCGACGCGGACTCACTGGAGACAGTGCTGACCGAGATGATCGCCCAGCGGATGGCGGGTCGCCGCGGGCGGGCGTTGTCGGAGCAGATCCGGCGCCTCCAGATGCGAACCAAAGACGGGCGGGAGCTGCCGACGCTCGATTTGGAGAAACCGATCAAGGTCATGGCCGAGACGGGCACCAACGCCGTGCTGATCGGCAGCACGGAGCGGAACCTCGAGGCGATGGAGGAGATCGTCAAGCTGCTCGACGCCGTGCCGATCAGCCAGGCGGTCGTGGTGCGGATCTTTCCGCTGAAGGACGCGGACGCGTCCGACCTGGCCCAGATGCTTCAGGACATCTTTACGCAGGGCAAGCAGCTATCGGCCGGCCCCGGCGGTCGCCAGCGCGGCCGAACCACCCCCGTACCGGACAGCCTGGTGGGCGAGGCGATGGTCTACAACATCGGCCTCGCCGCCGACACGCGGACGAACACGCTGATCGTCTCGGGCCGGGAGGAGCAGGTCCTGTTGGCCCAGGAGATGGTGGACCATCTGGACAAGCCAGGGCTGGCGTCGCGGTGGCCGGTGCGGTTGTTCAAGCTCGAGCACGCCGACGCGCAACGGCTGTCGACGATGATCCAGCGGCTGATGGACCAGCGTCTCCAGTCGCTCCAGCGCCTGGGCACGACCACCTTGGAGCGCGAACGCGTGGTGGTGGAGGCTGACATCCGCAGCAATTCGCTGATCGTCCTGGCCAAGGATGACAACTACGAGGAGATCATCGAGCTGGCCACCAAGTTGGATACGACCAAGGACGTGGCGGGCGATATCCGGCTGATCCAGTTGGACAAGACGCAGGCGAACGTGATCGCGCCGAAGGTCGAGCAACTGTGGGAGCGCCGGCAGCGACTGATCCAGCAGGGCGGGGGCGTTCGCGATACGCCGGTGATCGTGACGGACGAGCGAAGCAACTCGCTGATCGTGGCGAGCAGCCAGGAGGACTTCGAGGCCATCCAGACGCTGGTCAAGACGCTGGAGGAGGCCCCGCTGTCACCGATCGCGGACATTCGCATCATCAAGCTGGAGAACACGGACGCGAGCGTGCTGTCGCCCACGCTGCGGCAGTTGTTCCAGGAACGGATGCAGATGCGCCAGACGCCGGGCGCCAGGCCGCTGCCGTCCGACCGCGTGGCCATCTTCCCTGACCCCGTCATCAACGCGTTGCTGGTGGCCAGCAGCCCGGAGAATTACGACACGATCGTCGAGCTGGTCGCCAAGCTCGACATGGAGATGCCGTTGGAGGGGGTGATCAAGTTCTTCGTGCTGGAGCACGCCGACGCGACGCGGGTCTCGCAGATGATCGAGCGGATGTTCCGGACGGGCCTGTACAAGCCGGGGAGCGTGGGCCAGGAGACGGCGATCGCCAAGGCCCGGGACAAGTTGGTCGTCGAGCCGGACATGCGGAGCAACTCGATCATCGTCTCGGCCAGCAAGGAAAACTACGCGATCATCGAGAAGCTGATCGCCGAGGTCGACGTCAAAGACGCACCGTTCCTGGAAGGAAACGTGCAGTTGTTCAAGGTCAAGCACGGTGACGCGGTCAAGCTGAGCAACATGCTGGAGGAGGTGCTGCAGAAGATGCAGACCTTCCGGCAGCGGGTGGGGCCGGAGCTGCCGGTGACGGTGCTGGCGGACGAGGGGTCCAACACGTTGATCGTGTCGGGGTCGCGTGACGTCCTGACGCAGACCGAATCGCTCCTGAAGAAGCTGGACGTGCCCAGTGAGGAGCCGACGCGAGACCTCAAGCCGTATTCGCTGATCCATGCGTCGGCGGTGAAGGTAGCCGACATCCTGGAGGACCTGTTCCAGGAGCGGCGTCGGGGCGGGCGTACGACGGAGGGGACGCTGCCGTTCGTGCGTGCGGACGAGACGGCCAATGTGCTGATCGTGGCGGCTAGCCAGGAAGATCACAAGGTGGTCAAGGGCCTGCTCGAGCACATCGACGTCAAGAGCGAGGCGGCGCAGCGGATGCGGATCTTCCCGCTGGAGAAGGCGCAGGCAGAGGACCTCCAGTCGGTGATCGAGGAGCTGTACCAGCAGCAGCGAGCGCCGGGCGCCCGCGGCGGACGGGGGGCCGGACCGGGCATCTCGCTGAGCGTCGACCCGCAGACGAATTCGCTGATCGTCTGGGCTGCCCCGAGTGAGATGGAGGACATCGCCGACCTGGTCGAGAAGCTGGACACGACCAATCCGCGGGACGAGACGCGGATCCAGATCTTTCGTTTGAAGCAGGCCGACGCCGAAGACCTGGCCCGCGTCCTGACGGATATTCTGACCGGACGGGGCGGGACGGCCGGCCGACGGGGCGGGACGGCCGACTCCGTGCTGATCTCATACATGGGCAAGGACGAAGACACCGGCGAGACGATGGTGCAGAAGCTGATCCGGCGAAACGTCCAGATCGTGCCGGAGCCGTTGACGAACTCTCTGCTGGTCCGGGCCACGCCGGAGAGCCTGGCCATGTTGGAGCAGTTGATCGCGACGGTCGACGAGATTCCGCCGCGTGAGGTGGATGTTCGCGTGTTCCACCTGGTCAACGCCGACGCGGACCAGATGGTGAAGGTGCTGGAGAAGCTGTTCAAGGTGGACGAGCGTGGGGCCCGTCGCGGCCGGGGTGCCGAGGAGGAACAGCGGTTGACGATGGTCTCGGCGACGGCGGGTCTGGCGGCGGGTCTGGCTGGCGAGGGCGGCCCGCCCGGCCGCCAGCTCCTGAGCTTCACCCCGGACACGCGGACCAACTCGGTGATCGTCGCCGGCACCGAGGAGTACCTGGTGCTGGCCGAGAAGCTGATCCGGCAGCTCGACGAGCAGGAGATCGAGGACCGCAGCAACATCGTGTATCAGGTCAAATTCAGCAAGGCGGAGGACATCGAACAGGCCCTCAAGACGCACTTCGACAACATCAGCCAACTGTACAGGGAGTTCGGCGACGAGGAGGCCAAGCTCCGCCAGATCGAGCGGGAGGTCTCCGTGGTGGCGGACGAGAACACCGCCAGCCTACTGGTGTCGGCCAGTCCGCGATACGAGTCGCGGGTGATGAAGATGATCAATGAGCTGGATCGGCCCCCGCCGCAGGTCATGATTCAGGTGCTGATGGCGGAGGTGTCGCTGGACGATCGCGTCGAGATGGGTCTGGAGTTCGCGATCCAGGATCTGCTGTTCAGCGAGACGGCCTATCTAGGAAACAACAACACGATCAAGGGGCCGCCCGGCAACTATGACTTCGTGGCGGGCACGGACCTCGGCGCCGCCGGCGCGACGCTGGGGGGTTTCAGCTTCACGATCACGGGTGAGGATTTCAACTTCCTGCTGCGGGCCTTGCAGACGGAGGGGCGCTTGGAGGTCCTGTCTCGTCCGTCGATCATGGCGGAGGACAACCAGAAGGCCAGCATCTCGATCGGCGAGGATGTCCCTTACGTCCAAGGCGTGAGCATTTTGAGCGACGGACGCACCCAGACGCAGGTCACCTATCAGAACGTCGGCATCATTCTGGACGTCACGCCGCACATCAATCCGGACGGGTACGTCAGCCTGGAGGTCAGGCCGGAGATATCGAACCGGACCGACTCGACCATACCGATCACCGAAGGGGTCTTCGCGCCCGTCTTCACCAAGCGCGAGGCCGAAACGAGCGTGACGGTCAAGGACGGTGAGACCATTGTGATCGGCGGACTGATCACTACGCAGGACGAGCGGAGTGAGACGAAGGTGCCGATCCTTGGTGATATCCCCGGGCTGGGCAACCTGTTCCGGGCGACGATCACGAGCAAGCAGAAGACCGAGCTGCTGATCGTCCTGACGCCGGTGGTGGTCAGGGACGAGCGCGATGCACGGGCCTTGTCCGAGAAGGAGCGGGATAAGATCGATTTGCTGCCGGACACCGTGCGTCAAAGCCCGCTGATGGAGAAGCTGCAGGTCAGACCGGAGGACGAGCCATTGGCCCCGCGTGAGCCGGCCGAGGAGCCGGAATTGTTGGAGGACAGGCCTGCCGGGACGAGTTATGGCCCGAGCAAGGTGAACTACGGTCCGGTCCGGCCGACGCTGGTCGGCCACCGAGAGGACGTGACGGAGAAGAAAATGGTCGGGCCGGACAGCTACGAGCACTACCTGCGCCAGAGGCGCTGATCAGGCCGCAGGACCATGGTGCGTCGGTCTGCCGTCGGACAGAAGAAGTCAGAGCCATGTATGCGCGCCCGCATCGTATTGCGCCCGGTCATCGACAGGGCAGTTCCCCGTTGGCGTGGTGGAGCACGGCGGCGTGCGTACTGGCCGCCGGGTGCGCCGTGCCGCCGCACGTCCAGCAGACGCGGGATGCGCCGCTGTTCGACGACGTGACGAACATCATGGCCTTCATCCGTCCGAAGCCGTGGATCAACTTCGATCCGTCCGACCCCACGAAGGTCAACGGCCTTGCCATCAACATGTATCTGATCTCCGCGAGTACCCAGAAGGGGGTCTTCGGATCGGGGACCATTCGTGTGGTGCTCCTGGAAGACGAACCGAGCCAGGCGGGCGAGGGCTCGGAGGCCGGGGGACCGGAGCGCGAGCCCAAGAAGGTGCATGAATGGGCGCTGTCCCCTGAACAGGCCATGCCGTACCGGGTCATGCGTCGGCCGAACCGAAGATACGCGATGGGCGCGGGGTATCAACTTCGCCTGTCCTGGGGCGATGCGGACCTGAGGCACCGACGGGTCAAGGTGATCCTAAAGTACGAACGCGCCGACGGTCTGCTCGTCGTACGCAAGCCGTTCCACCTGCACATTCCGGCGTCGGGCTAGCGCCGGGTCCAGCCACCGACCTCGTCATTGGCGCTTGAAGGGGCCCGGCCCCATCGGCGTTTGTTCGAGGTCGGCGGGCATCCCGCTGGACGTAGTTGTATGGGGACAAGGCCTTCGATTCCATCGACCGGCGGCTGAAGGGGTCAGGCAGGGCGAAATGGTTGTCGTTGCGGAGCTGCGATGTTCGTGCTATCGGCGCGGTCTTACCGTCGTGGTGGTGATAGCAGTCTGTGCGTCTGCCTGGTGGTCCGGCGGTTGCAGGGGTCGGGACGGGTCGCCGGGATCGGACGCCGAGGCGGACGACGCGTCGCCGGAAACACCCCTGGCGGTTGCCGGGCATCTGCGCGATTGGCATCGCGAGCGGCGGTATCGCTTGCTTGAGCCATACGTGGAGCCCGAACAGCGTGTGCTGCTGGTGGATACGCTGATGGCCTTTAACCGGTTCCTGGAGGCCAACGAGCGGAGCCAGCGGCGGCTGTGGGCGATGCACGGCGAACGCGTGGGCGTCGAATTCGACCTGAGCCACCTGGCGGATGCCATGGGGCTGTTCAGCCCCGACGTCGAATTCCGCAGCGAGCGAATCGACGGCAATCAGGCCGTCCTCTCCGTGCAGGTGGCTGGCCGGGTCCCGCTCGAGGAGCATCAATTCGTCCGTCGCGACCGGCGGTGGGTCTACGCGCCCGAGTCGCCCATCCCGTCACTGCCGGAGCTGATCCATGAGCTGGCGGCGGGCATGGAGGAGTTCACCCGTCAACTCGAGAAGGGCGATCTGTCGGTGGCGCGAGTCCGCAGCGAGTTCCGTCATCGGGTGTACCGCCGCATCCGCAAGATCCGGTCGGCGTTGCCCGGCCCGCAGCCCAGTACGACGTCGAGGTCGGCCTCACAGCCCCGCTAACGGCGTTCTCAGTCAGACACTTTCGCGCGCGAGTGGGTGGCACGGGTAGGCTCCGACCCGTGAGGGTCGGAGTTTACCCGTGTTCGCACGATCACACGCTGTCGCACGGGCAAACTTCGCTAGTTCCTCGCTCAGCTTGCCCATGGCACCCGGGGACACAACACAAAACTCTCCTACCGAAAACCGCACCAGCGCCTTGCCGGCAGCTCGTCTGCCGACGGATTGCAGATCTGTCCCGGCTCGGAAGGGTCGTGGCGTGCCAGCGCGCTCCTACGTCGGGTCTGGCGGGTCGTCGGGCAGCTCGGGGATTCGGCCGGTCGTGTTTTCTCGGTGCTTGGGTCCGCCGACGAAGCCGCGTTTGCTGTCAGATCGGAGGAACTCGAGGATCTGCCGGCCCACATCGGTGGTGACGGTCTCCGCGAGCTGATCGACGGCCTTGCGGAACGTCGTGCCCGACCGATACAGGACGCGATAGCACTGTTTGGCGTCGGCGATCTGGTCGCTGCTGAACCCGGCACGGCGCATGCCGATCGCATTGATGCCGACGCACTCGCTCTCGCGGATGGCGGTGAAGTAGTGGGACACGTCCATGCCGATGCGGCTGAGCCCGCCGATCATGCAGTAGCTGCCGATGCGGACGAACTGGTGGATGACCGTGTATCCGCTGATGATGGCGTTGTCACCGACCTCGACGTGGCCGCTGGCGGCGGCCATGTTGTAAAACTTCACCCCGTCGCCGAAGACGCAGTTGTGCCCGATGTGCGAGTACCCCATGATGAAGCAGCCGCGGCCGATGACGGTCGACGATTCGGGCTGCGTGCCCCGGTGGATGCTGGCGAACTCGCGGACGATCGTGCCGTCGCCGATCGTGCAGAAGCTGCGGCACGGCTCGAAGTGGAAGTCCTGCGGCAGGTGCCCGATCACCGCGCCGGGGTGGATCTGGCAGTCCCGGCCGATGGTCGTCCAGCCCGAGAGGTAGGCGTTGGCGTAGATCCGGGTGTGGGCGCCGATCTTGGTCGGGCCCTCGATGACGGCGTGGGGTCCGATCTCGACGGTCGAGTCGACCTCGGCCTGGGGGTCGACGATCGCAGTGTGATGAATCGCCATCGGTTGAGGCTCCCGACGCAGGTACCGACCGGACGGGTTATTCTAGCGGATTACGCGCACGGGACAACAACAGGAAGCGGACGGGCCCGGGCGTGCGGTTAGACCATCGAGCCGATCGGCAGGGAACAGGTGGCGGGTCCGTCGGTGCTGAACTCGGAGGCGCATTGGACCTTCGTGTCTTGGCGACGGGCCTCGCGCGCCAGCTCGTAGCACTGGACGTACTGCTTGGCGATCAGGTTCCAGCTGACCCGCGTATTGAGGTATCGCTTGAGCTTCTCGCCGAGGTGCCAGCGGAGGTCCTCGTTGGTGGCGAGCCGGAGGATCCGACGTTTGAGCGTGTCACGGTTGGTGAACATCAGCCCGCCCTCGCTCTCGACGGTTTGGGCGGTCAGTCCCTCGAGCGGGGCGGTGGTGATGTAGGGTTTGTTCAGGGCGATGATCCTGGCGAGCGTACCGCTCTGCGTCTCGTCGAGCGTGGGCAGGATGACGAAATCGCACAGGGCCATCACGTGGTAGTAGAGGTCGCCGCGCGGGATGAACTCGTAGAACCGGGCCAGGCCACGCCGTTCGAGCTTTCGGATCTCGCCGACGTAGTACTCGAAGTCGCGCCGATGGTTGGGATCGCGCATGGCCCCAGCGGCGAACAGGCACCATTCCTCGCCGGTCTGGATCTGGATCAGCTCGGCGACCTCCGGCCAGACGTTGGTGGCGATGTCCCAGCGCTTGTTGTTCTGGATCCATCCGACCAGCCCGGCCAGCCGCTTGCCGATCAGGTCGTCGAGCCCCAGCTTCTCCTTGATCTGGTCCATGCTGTAGGGATCGTAGCGCCGGTCGGGCCGCGCGCCGTGCGGGACGATCGTGATGTTCTGGGGGATCTTGGCGTTGTGCTGGCCCAGGACCCATTCGAGGCGCCACTTCTGGTAGTCGCACTTGAACAGCAACATGTCGCAGAGGTCGGCCACCTTGCAGATGAACTCGCGTTCCTCCGGGTGCATCCTGCCGTGCACGGTATGGGGCTCGATGATGGTCGGCAGGTCGCGGATCTCCTCGAGGAGCTTGAGGAATCCCGCGTTGAAATCGCCGTTACCGTCGGCGTCCACGTAGTTGTACAGGCCGTATTCGTGCTGGATGTGGATCGCGTATGGGTCCAGCTCGTGGATCTTCTTGGCCACCGGCTGGTACCAGTCAGGCCGACTCAGGTCGATGACCGGATGAAACGCATAGTCCGAGTGCTGGCCGTCCCCGCCGTCGGTGTGGGTGACGACGGCGATCGGTCGATCGGGAACGACCTTGTGAATAAACTCCAGGGCCTCCTCGGCGAACGTACCTATGCCACAGAGCCTGGGCGGAAAACTCGACACCATCACCAGTGGTTGCATGCCACCTGTTCCTGAGATTGCTTCGACTAGGGCGCCATAGCCGACCGCCCCACGGCGGTCATTATCTTCTCGATACCTGCGGCTTCTATCTGGGGGCAGGTTCATTTCCCCACGGCCTGGCCGAAACAGTATATGCTGAATCGGCCGAAGCGTCCCGGTGCAACAGAAAAAGTCATCCCGTTCCCCGTGCCGCTCGCGGTTCAGCGTTCCGGGCGACGGGACAGTCATTCTTTACCATTAGATCATACGCGAGCCGACGGGCCGTGTCGACGGCGTGCCGTCTGGTGTGGGCGTGGGTTCCGTGATATGCTTACAGTAGGTTTCCACTCCGATGAGATAAGATCTGCGGACCCAGAAGCAGTGGTGGCGGCCATGGAAGGTGCTGGCGTGGGATTTTCAGAGACGGTGGCACAGGCCTACGCCTTGTTGGCCCCGTGCCGGGTCTGTCCGCGGCATTGCCAGGTGGATCGGTTCGGGGAGGAGCGGGGGTTCTGTGGGACCGGGGCCAAGCCCGTCGTCTGTTCGGTGGGCCCGCACTACGGCGAGGAGAGCTGCCTGGTCGGGCGCGGCGGCTCGGGCACTATCTTCCTGGCCGGCTGCAACTTGGCGTGCGTGTTTTGCCAGAACTACGACATCAGCCACTACCGCCAGGGCACGGAGGTGGGCGTCGAGGACATCGTGAAAGCCATGCTTGCATTAGAAAAGCGTGGCTGCGAGAACGTGAATTTTGTTTCGCCGACCCACGTGGGTCCCCAATTATTGGATGCCATCGTTCGGGCAAGGGCTGCCGGACTCACCGTGCCCATCGTTTGGAACTGCGGTGGGTACGAGTCGCCGGAGATGTTGACGTTGCTGGATGGCCTCGTCGAGATCTATATGCCCGACATCAAATACGCGGACGACTGTGTGGCGGAGCGCTTCAGTTCGGCCAAGGACTACCGGTCGGTGGTCTGCCCGGCCATCAGGGAAATGCACCGGCAGGTGGGTGATCTGGCGATCGAGCATGGGGTCGCCACGCGCGGGCTGTTGATTCGTCACCTGGTCCTGCCCGGGGATCTGTCCGGCGGCGAGGCCGTCGTCGATTTCCTGGCCGACGAGGTGTCGTCCGACACGTTCATCAACGTGATGGGCCAGTATCGC
Organism: uncultured Planctomycetales bacterium; assembly: GCA_964403235.1. Classification (GTDB taxonomy): domain Bacteria; phylum Planctomycetota; class Phycisphaerae; order UBA1845; family JAFGLZ01; genus JAFGLZ01. The sequence goes on from CAYOGX010000014.1 coordinate 15,839, forward strand.
CCGGAACACCAGGCGCGCCATCATCCCGAGTTGGCGCGCCGGCCGACGGGCGAGGAAATCGGACGGGTCCGTGACCACGCCGCACGTCGGGGGCTGCGGCTT
>CAYOGX010000015.1:0-15822 GCA_964403235.1 uncultured Planctomycetales bacterium
CCTATATGACGGTCTTCCAGGACGGCTAGCGGTACCGGATGTACTACCGCGGCGCGCACGGGGTCTACAAACCGGACAAGTATGAAACAGGCCACATGCAGGTCACCTGCTACGCTGAGAGCGGCGACGGGGTCCATTGGACGAAGCCGGAGCTGGGCCTGTTCGAGTTCGCCGGGTCCACCAAGAACAACATCATCTTGACGGAGAAGGCGGCTGCGCATGCGGCGCACAACTTCTGCCCCTTTCTCGACACGCGACCCGGCGTGCCGGCGTCTGAGAAGTACAAGGCCTTCGGCGGCGTGACGGGCGGGCTGTATGCGTTCGTCTCGGCCGACGGCGTGCGGTGGCGGAAGATCCGCGACAAACCGGTCATCACCAAGGGCGCGTTCGACTCGCAGAACCTGGCCTTTTGGGACTCGGTGCGGGGCGAGTATCGAGAGTACCACCGCGACTTCCGGAACGGCCGCGACATCCGGACCGCCACGTCGAAGAATTTCCTCGACTGGACCGAGCCCGTCTGGCTCGAGTACGCCCCCGGGCGAATCAGTGAGCTCTACACGAATCAGGTGATCCCCTACTACCGCGCCCCCCACATCTTCCTGGGGTTTCCGACGCGCTACGTCGACCACGGCTGGACAGAATCCACCAAGGCGCTGCCCCAGCTCGAGTACCGACGGATTCGCGCCAGCAGTTCGCAACGGGAAGGAACGGCGCTGACGGACGGAATGTTCATGGCCAGCCGCGACGGACGGCGTTTCCACGTCTGGCCGGAATCCTTCATCCGCCCGGGCCTGCGACTGAAGGACAACTGGTTCTACGGTGACAACTACCAGAACCTGGGCCTGGTCGAGACAAAGTCGCACATCGACGGCGCCCCGAACGAGCTGTCGATCTACGTCCTCGAGAGCGCCGCCCAGGGGGAGACCTGCTGGCATCGCCGCCATACGCTGCGGATCGACGGGTTCGTCTCGGTGGACGGCGGATCAAGCAAAAAAGAGCTGCTGACCAGGCCGATCGTGTTCGAGGGCAAGCACCTGACCATGAACGTATCGACCTCCGTGGCGGGGAGCGTCCGCGTGGAGATCCAGGACGCCGGTGGCAGGCCGATCGAGGGGTTAGCCCTCGCCAATTGCCCGGAGATCTTCGGCGACGCGCTGGACCGGGTGGTCCGGTGGAAACCGCAGCGGGATCTGAGCGGGCTGGCCGGCACGCCCGTACGGCTCCGTTTCGTCCTAAAGGACGCGGACCTGTATGCGATCCGCTTCAAACCGTAGGCCCAAGCGCGACAGTGCTGCCGCCGCCGGTGCAACGTGGCTGACCGCCGCGCTCGAACGAAACTCCTGACGATCCGCATCGAGCGTGGCTTGGCGCTGCGCAGAAACGGGCCGGGACCCTCGTCCCCGAGGCGGATGGAGCAAGATTGGCATGTTGGACCGAGCGAACGTGCGTCAACGACGGCGTGATAGGCTGTTTGCGTTTGACCTGGGGACCCGCTTCGGTAAGCTGGTTCGTTGACGGGAGGCAAATGGGAAATGTCGGATGAGATCATTGTTCACCATATTCGAGCTGTTTGAGTTGATCGGCCCGGCGCTTGGCACTGCTGTGGGATGTATCGGTGGACACTACATCTTCGGTCCTGTCGGCCTGGTGGTGGGAGGCATTCTCGGGCTTCTTCTTGGGATCTTCCTCGGCAAGGTCCCGGGGAACAGGTCGATTGTGGCAATTCATCGCGAGTTCATGGGCAAATCTGACGATGACCTCCGAGCAGATCTCCACCACCCCGAGTGCAAGTACCCGAACTTCACTTTGCTGGAGTTGAACTATCGCGGTGCGGACATCTCCTCTGAGCTGCCGGTTGTGCTGGACATGCTGGAATCACCCGACCTGAAGCGACGCCGAGCCGGCGTGGCGGCTATCACTTCGGCCTTCCCCGACATGGCCGACAAGGTCCCCGACTACCGGCCCACTGACACTGTTGATGAATGCAAGAGGAAGATCCGAGTCTTGAGACGCTTGGCAGAGCAACCGGCATAAGAAGGGCTCCGACGGCTCGCCGAAGTGGGCGCGCCGCCTGGGCGGCTGGGTGATGCGCGCTTAATGGAACCCGTGGGTGAGGCAGGCTGCCAATAAGGAGTCCGCCAATGCCTTCAGAGGCTGCACAAGATAGAAAGAGTGGTCTGGCCATTCTGCTGGGGGCATTCGTTCTGGCAACTCTCGCGTCGCCGTGCTATGGGAAAGACCGTGAACCTGGGCGTGATGGTCCGCTTCTTCTCTTCCTCTTTCTACTCAGCGGACTCTATTTTCCATTGCTCATCGCAGCCTGCGTTCGCCGAAGACGGAGGGCATTGAGCTCTTTTGTCTTGACGCTTGTGTATTCTGGGCTGCTCATCGGTGCGGTGCAGCTCTGGCACCACATGTATGGCCCGGGCATTGACTTCGGTGGTGGGAGAGTGACGGTGATGACTTTCGGTTTGTGCATCCTGCTCGTAGCCTTCGGCGCCTTCATGTCGATGGCCCTGATGAAAGCGGGGCCCCCCGAGCAGCCGAAGCCGGACAAGAAGCCGGGGGATTTCGTGTTCCGCGAGCCAGACTTTCACTGAAGGGTAACGGTGAACGCAGCACTGCCGAGATGGTAGTCCAATTCTGTAGCTCTGCTGGGTTGTCTGTTGTTGCAGCGTCAATGTTCTAATGAGCCCTGCCATACACCTGACTGACTCGCGGAACACACGATCGAACCATCGGCCACAGACGCGGGGGCCGCGGTGCATAGGGGGGTGCCTCGCCGTATGATGCGACGACACTCGAGGAGGTATGCGGCATGATCGAACGTGTTTCCGTAGGCAAATCGCGGTCCGCCGGGAGATGGACGTGTGTCTCGCTCATCGTGTTGATCGTCAGTTCCCAGCGTGTGGACGTACGCGCGGCTGGCGAGGCCGCGGAGGAAGGAGCCAAACCGATGACGACGTCGACGACAACAGGCGAGCCCTACGAGCTGGCGGGCAAGCGGATCGTGTTTGCCAACTGGTACTACGTCCGGCCCGGTTCGTTCGCGTGGGTCGACGACAAGGGGCAAGGTGTCACCGTTGTCGGGTCGCAGGGGCCGTGGGGCGCCCATTTCAGACGGCATGATTATCCGCACGGTATCCGACTGGTCGCGCAGCCAGCCCAGCGGGTCGGGCCCATCATCGACTTCGAACGTCCCTGGGAGGGCATGGGCGTCAACATCGGCACGTTGATCCACCACGATGGCAAGTACAAGGGCTGGGGCGGATCTCAGGCCAAGGACGGCAAGAAGTTCGCCTGCTACTTCGAGTCGACCGACGGGATGAAATGGGACCGGCCGGACCTGGGCCTGGTCGAGTTCGGTGGCAACAAGGACAACAACCTGTTGTCCGCCGGCCACGGGACGGTCTTCATCGACCCGGCCGGTCCGCCCGAGGAGCGGTACAAGGCCGTGGACACGGGCCCGATCGACAAGGACGCCGTCGAGACGTTCCGCAAGCAACGGCCCGACGCCTACGAGCACCGCGCCTGGCGGGCCGACGTCGGCCAGACGTTCTGCGTCCGCGGCGCGGTCTCGCCGGACGGGCTGAACTGGAAGCAATTGCCCGACCCGCTGGTCATCGAGCACTGCGACACGCAGGTGGTAGCGACGTACGACCAGCGACTCCGGAAATACGTGATGTACACCCGCAACTGGATGGTGGGCCCGCGCTCACCCCGCGCGCCCGACGACCGCGGGCTGAGCTGGCTCAACGTGGGACGGCGGTCCATCGGCCGGGCGGTCAGCGACGATTTCCGCCGGTTTCCACTGTCGCGGATCATCCTCGAGCCCGGTCCGGAGTTCCTGCCCTCCGACACGCTGTACACGAACTGCTACACGACGATCCCGGGCGCGCCGGACCATCACCTGCTGTTCCCGACGGTGTGGCATACCAGTGACGACTCGTGCAGCGTGGTACTGGCCTCGAGCCACGACGGCCGCGTGTGGCACTACCTGCCGGGCGGGCCGGTGCTGACGACGGGCCCGTTCGGGCAGTGGGACGGCGGGTGCGTGTTCGCCTCGCCCAATTTGGTCGAGCTGCCCGACGGGCGCTTCGTGCTGCCGTACACGGGGTACCTCTTCCCGCACAAGTACCCGCGTGGCCAGTGGCGGTTCCAGACGGGCTACGCGGTCTGGCCGAAGGGCCGGCTGGTCGCGCTCGAGGCGGCCGTCCGCGGCGAGTTCGCCACCGTCGCCGTCATGCCGCCAGGTCGCAAGCTGCGGATCAACGCCCTGACGCAACGGGCGGGCAGCATCCTGGTAGAGGTCGTCGGTCAGAACGGCCAGCCCATCGCCGGCAATACCTTCGCCGACGCCACACCCATCATCGGCGACCAATTCAGAACGGTCGTCACCTGGAAGGACAAGGACGATCTGGGCCACAAGGACGGCGAGTCCATCTTCCTGCGGTTCCGCATGGACAAGGCCAAGCTGTTCGGGCTGGCGTTCCAGTAGGTAGGTAGGTCCCCGGGGAGGCGATCACAATGACATTCACCGCAGAAGGAAACTGGCGATCGGTGTGGGGCGCCACTGGCAGCTTGCTGCCAGTGCTTGCCTGTGCAATCGCGGCCATTGGCGGGCCGTTCGGACCGGCGGTGGGCGTGGCGGCGGAACCGCAGTTCAAGGTCCCACCGGGCCAACGCCAGTTGTTTCTGGACGACCACGGCGTCGAGAAGATGGAGAACCTCACCCGGACGATGCACCAGCCGGACAAGAAGGGCGCGGTCATCCGCCCTGACCCAAGCATCCCAGACGTGCGGTCCATTCAGATCCGAACCGCGCCGATCTGGGACCCCCGCCGGAAGATCTGGAAGTTGTGGGACCTGAGCACGCCGAATAGCCTGCACGCAAAGGGGCTGCGCTGCGGCGGTTACCATGAGAGCAAGGACGGACTGCATTGGACCGGCCCGTCGTGGGGCAGATCGAATACAGAGGCTCTCGACAGAACAACTACGTGTCTTTCCTGATCAACGGCAAGCACTGTCGCCCAGATTGCGTCGTCTACGACCCCGCCGACCCGGATCCGGGCCGGCGGTACAAGTGCCCGGTTCCGAATCACGGGTTCGCCGTGTCCCCCGACGGCGTGCATTGGAAGGCGCTCGACATCCCGGGCGTGCCCAGCTCCGACGAATACAACCTCTCGCTTGACCTCAAGGAGCACCTGTTCATCCTCACCGTAAAGCAGGGCGGACCGAACGGTCGGGCCGTCGCGTTGTCTACCAGCAAGGATTTCGAGCACTGGACCAAGCCCGAGCTGATCTTCCACGCCGACGATCTGGACCAGAAGCTCGGTCGAGAGAATATCCAAGCCCGTTTCGCCGACGCCACGCTTCACCATCCACCCCGGAACGACCCGAAGGTGTACAACGTGGACGTGTACAACATGGGTGTCTTCCGCTATGAGGGGCTCTACATCGGGATACCGGCGCTGTACCATGCCACCGGACCGGTCCGGAACTATCCCAACACGGTCGGCTTTCATCTGCTCCAACTCACGTGCAGCCGGACCCTGAGGGTCTGGAAGCGCCTGGGCGATCGAAGGCCGTTCATCGGACCCTCGCGGCTGGATTCCGGCGCGTACGACCTGACCCAGATTCTCCCCCCGTCCTACCCGATCCTTCGGACCGGCGATGCGAGCTTCTCCGGCAAGGATGAGCTCTGGTTCTATTACACCGGGATCAAGTATCGCGGCACGTTCAAGTACGTGGGTAAGTACCCCCATGGGAAGTACGTCCTGTTGGCGGGCCTCGACCCCGATCAAGGCGCGGTCTGCCTGGCCGTGTTGCGGCGCGACGGGTTCATATCCCTCGACGCCGGCGAGCAGGAAGGCACGCTTGTCACCAGACCGTTTACCGTGGCCGGCAGCAGGCTGTTCGTCAACGTCGACGCAGCCAGGGGCGAGCTTCGCGTCGAGGTACTGGATGCAACGGGTCAGGTGCTCGCCGGGTCCACGGCGCTCCAGGGAGATCTGCCGAGCAGCCAGGTGGAATGGCGTCAGGGCAACGTGGCCGGCCTGAAAGGTCAGGTCGTTCGTCTCCGCTTCACGCTCCGCAACGCGCGATGCTATTCCTATTGGATGCAAGACTGAGGCCGGACGGGTGAGTCAGCGTGTGGCCGTGACGGTCTCGTGGCCGGGCGGCGCAGGAAACAATGGGAGGTCATCGGCGGGATGAAGAGTAGATCCGGGCGCTCCGTTTCGGCTTGCCCCGCACCAATCATGACCCCCCCGACTGTAGCCGGTGTATGACGTCGCGCAGCATCGGCACGCCCTTGGTCATCGCCTCGGCGGGATCATACTCGTCGCCCTCGTACTCGAAGTTGATGTAGCCCTCGTATCCTGCCTCGTGCATCGCGCGGACGCACGGCTCGGGGGCGACAAGCCCCTCGCCGATGAGCGCGCCGCGGTAGTGGCGTCCGTCCTGGCCGAGCAGCCCATCATCGGCCAGCTCCCAATCCTTGAAGTGGGCGTGGACGATGTGTTCGCTGGAGTTGCGGAAGGCGTCGGCCGGGTCCTCGCCGCTGGTGAAGACGTTTCCATTGTCGTAGGTAATCTTGAGCCCCGGCACGGCCTTGACGGCGTCGTTCATGTCGGCGGACGTGGCGAAGGGACTGTTGGTGCCGGGGAAGTGCTCGATCGTCACCGTGATACCGGCCTCGTTGCCCAGCCCGACCGCCCGGGCCAGGCCCTCTAGGGCGTACGGACGGGCCTGGTCGCGCGGGACGTCCGGCAGCGCACCCACCACCATCATGACCTTGTCGGCGCCGAGGGCGACGGCCGTATCGAGCTCCGGCCTGATTCGGTCCAGGGCCGCTTGCCGGGTCGCGTCGTCCGGCGAGTGGATCCGCGTGCTGAACGTGTAGCAGATGTTGCGCAGGCCGAAGTCATCCGTGATCTCGCGGACCTCGGCCGGGTCATGATCGTACGTCGTCACCCAATCGATGGCGTCCAGCCCGAGCCGCTGGGTGAACCGGCACAGCTCGGCCACGTCATTGGCCTTGCCCCACGGGCCCCTCGCCATCGTGTAGGACATCATCGAGATCTTCATGCTACCGCTCCTGTCGTCAAAAGTGGTTCTTGGCCTCGGCGTTCTTGTCAGCCGCCGTCGGAACGGGCGTTCCCTGTTCGCGGATCAGCTCGATGGCACAGTCGGCGAGCATGTCGCCCGCCTCGGGGGCCATACGACTCGAGTGCGTGAGCGTGGTTTCATACCCGCCGCGCACAAAGGCCTGCCGATGGGGCACGTACCCGACGATGCCGTTGGCCCAGCCCACCACCAGCGCGTGCCACGGATGCGCTTGCTCCTTGATCCGCAGGCCGAGCTCCACGAAGTACTCAGCCGGGACGCCGACGAAGGCGTACTCGTCGACGAAGAGCACCTGCACCTCGGCGGGTTGGGTCCCGCGTGTCTTGATCCGTTCGACCAGGGCCGGCATCGTCCGGTCGTAGATGGCCGGGTCCACGAAGCGCTGGGCCCCGCGGACCGTGCCATTCAATTCGGCTTCGGTCAGCTCGCGGTACGGGAGCGATATCGTCCGCGCCCGAGCGCCCAGGCGGATCGTGTCGCGGAAGGTCATGCGATCGATGACGTCGCGGGCGCCGTCGGCGAGCCGTCGGCCCGCCTCCTCCATGGGCATGTCCGCGCCGCCCGCGCAGGGGTCGGACGTCGCCAGGTTACCGGCCGCACCATTCAGAAACAGCGTAACCGGGCAGCCGTGTTCGGCCATCGTGGCCGCGACCACACCCGGGTATCCAGCGGACAGCGCCGTGCCGCCGCCATGGTGGGCCGGATGGCAGGCGAAGTTGACGATCGCGCCCAACAAGCGACCGTCCGCCCCGCGGGCCGCCAGCACCGCCACCTCCGGATCGATCGGGCCTTCGATGTAAAGCGCGTCCGGCTGCTCGAAGTTACCGTGCGTGCGGACCGTGCCGTCGCCCAAGACGACACGCCGGTTGTGGGCGACAGCGAACTCAACCCCCCTACCGATGCCCACGCGGGCCGGTTGCAGGTCCTGCATCGCCTGCCCGAACGCCGCTACCACCTTGTCCACGAGCTGCTCGATGTAGCCCTCGTCGCGTCGAACGTCGCCGCAATTCGCGACGGCGGGCCCCGCATGGTTGTGCGTCGCGGACACCATCACGTGGTCACCGGCCACGCCGTATTGCTCTGCCAGCCGCCGACGGATCGCGTTGGTCTGCGTCCACCGAATCGACAACGTGTCCAGTTGGACGAAGCCGAGCATCCCCCCTACCGACTCGAGGACGCCGACGCGGGCGTACAGCGGGTCTAAGATGGTGTCCGAAACAATGTCACGCAGCCAACCGATCTTGCGCGTCCCCAGCGGCGGTGTGATGTCGATCTGCGCGAATCCGGCGCGTGTGCTCACGGTGAATTACCCCCGGGCCCTGAACCCCGGACCCCACATCTACCTCACTTCCCATACTTGGTGGCGTAGACGGCCCTGATCTTGTCCAGGTCGCTGTTGAGTGTCCGCCGGGCGGCCTTGAAACCGTCGGGAAACCCCCGGTCCAATCGCGTGCCGACGTCCTCTACGTGACGCAGGTAGAGCCGGGCGACGCAGCGCGAGTGCCGCTGCTCGATGATCTGCTGGAACCGCGTCAGGACCGGATTGAAGCCCGTGCCTTTGGCGAACAACAGCATGCCCGGATAGAGCTCGACGAGGTCCTTGAGCGTCTGCCGCCGCTCGGGGGTATCGGCCAGGTGGACGATGGCCTGGCCGATGGCCCGCGCCGGGTCGTACGCGGCCGAGTTGTACGCGTAGTCGGCGATCGTGATCAGCGGGATGCGGTTGATCTCGTTCTGCGGGCAGAGCGGATTGGCCATGTACCCATCGACGACCGCACACAGGTCCACGTCGCGACCCGTGACCGGACCAAGGTGAAGCGTGGGGTGTTGGTCGTTCACGGGGTAATTGTCCCAGATGAACAGGCGATGCTTGACGCATTGTCGATACGCCTCGGCCTCCGGCCGCGAGATCGTCGGTGTGACGACGCGCGGGCCCGTCCAGAAGACGTAGACGTCCTTGTGCAGGTCGGTGGCCAACGTCGACAGGTAGGCCCTGGCCTTGGGGCTCCTGTCGGTACCCCAGTAAAACGTCGGACAAAAGATCATCTGCGCGTCGGGATCGGTCGCGCGGAGCCGACGGAAGATCTCGTTGACGCCCTTGGCCTGACCCTTCGCGACGATCCCACGACGGATATCATCCAGGCAGATGCTGAACCACTTGACGCCCAGCCCTTGCATCCAGGCGTAGTGCTGCCAGAGGTCATCGAGGTCCTTGGCGTTGTCGTAGTCGCAGATCCGCTTGGCGGTCAGGTTGGGGTTCATGCTGAAGCAGTAGTGGATGCCGTGTTTCTGGCAGGCGCGGACGACCTCCTCGTAGGCCCGTTTCTTCGAGGCCGCCAGCGGCTCCCACCACCGGTTGCACTCGGGCGACCCCCACGGGTGGTTCTCGATGTCGCACATCGAGAGGTAGCAGTTCATCAGGAAGTTCATCTTGTACTGGGCCAGCGTGGGGATCTCGGCCAGATATTGATCGGCCGTCCACATCCAGCCTTTCGTGCCGCGGAACTTGAAGCTCGGTTCAGCCTGGCCGGGCGGGAGCGGCTCGGGGACGGGCCGGACCTTGTCGGGCAGCTCGACGTGGAACTCCTCCTCGATGCCGGGCGGTGCGTTGCGGTCCATGTCGTTGCCGCCGATGCAGCAGCGGGCGAGCAGGAACCAGGGCGGCACGCCCAGCTTGCCCTGCGGTGCTCGATTGACCACGGCCAACTCGTTGCGTCCCGGTTTCAGCGCGCCGGTTGGGATCGAATAGCGTTTCCAGGCCCAGGTCGCGTTGGGGAACGCACTCGGCCCGCGGGTCAGCACCGTGCCGTTCAGCGTGATCTCGATGGGGCAGACCGATTTGGAATCGTCGTCCATGCCGCGGACGTCCAGGAACATCGGGCCGGTCGGCAAGCGCCGCAGCGCAAAGGCCACCCGCATCTCGCTGTGTTTGCCGGTCGAGGCGGCGTAGACGGTGTTCACCCCGACCGCGCCGTGTTGGGTCGTACCGAAGCGCGCCTTCGCGCCGCCCTCGAAATCGACGCCGCGCAACCGGACCAACGGCTTTGGACCCGCTAGGCACGGCACCGCCAGCAGCCCGCAAACGACCACCCACCGCACACCCAGACCCCGCTGCCGCTCGTCCGTCATGACCATCCTCCGCGGTTCCGATTCAGCAACATACTGACGTTGGCCGATCATTGCCAGCCAAGCGCCAATCGAGACGCGTGCATTCCGATTCGGGTGGCATTTGAGTGGCGAGGGAGACTGACCGCGTGAACGTCGAGTCGGGCTACCAACAAGCCCTCCGCGCGCGTTCTCGTCACCGCCGCGGAGTCAGGATCGTTCGCCGGCCGGACCCGCCCGTGCTATTGACCGCGGTCGTAGACGAAGATGTCCATCATGCCATTTGTGTCGTCAGGCACCAGATCGGTGGCGCGGCTTGAGAATGCCACACACCGTCCGTCAGACGAGATGCTCGGCGTTTGGCTGTCGTCCGTCGCCTGCATCCCGGCGGAATCGACACTGACGCGCGTCGTCTGGCCCGTCTGGCGGTCGTGGACGAATACGTCCATCTTGCCGTTGCTATCACCATTCACAAGATTGGTCGCGATGCTGTCGAACGCCACGTAACGTCCGTCGGGCGAGATGCTGGGGTTGCGGCTGGGCCCCCCGCTGGCCTGCGTCCCGTCGGATTTGACACTGACGCGGGTCGTCTGGCCCGTGTCGCGGTCGTGCACAAAAACGTCCCAGTCACCGTTGCTGTCATCGTCCACAAGATTGGTCGCCCCGCTCTTGAAGGCCACATAGCGCCCGTCGGACGAGATGCTGGCCGAAGTGCTGTCATCGCCGGTTGCCTGGGACCCGTCGCTATCCACGCTGACGCGCGTGGTCTGGCCTGTATCGCGGTCGTGGACGAAAACGTCACTCTTACCGTTGGTGTCGCCAGTCACCAGGTCGGTGGCGATGCTGTTGAAGGCTACGTAGCGTCCATCCGCCGAGATGCTCGGGCTCGAGGAATGGTCGTTTGACGGACCTCCGCCGTAATCGGCGCTAACCAGCGTGGTCTGCCCTGTTTGGCGGTCGTGGACGAAGACGTCATACTTGCCGTTCGTATCGCCGGTCACCACGTTTGACGCCTCGCTGTCGAATGCCACGTAACGTCCGTCGGCCGAGATGCTGGGGCGACGGTTCGTGCCGTTCGCTTGCAGCCCGTCGGAACTCAAACTGACGCGCGTGGTGTGGCCCGTCTGACGGTCGTGGACGAAGATGTCTTCATGACCGAGATCCCCGGTCACCAGGTTTGTTGCCATGCTCCCGAAGGCCACGTAGCGCCCATCGGACGAGATGCTCGGGGCGGCGCTGTTGCCGTCTGATTGAGTTCCGCCGGAATCGACGCTGACGCGCCTGGTGGACGTGACGATATAGGTCGCCGAGGCCACCGCGCTGTCGGTCATGCCACTCTTGAACGCCCGGGCCTTGATCGTCGTCGTCAACGTCAAATGGATCGGACCGGCGTAGGCCGGGCTCGATGCGTCCGGGTCGCTGCCGTCCGTGGTATATCGAAACGTCGCGTCCGTGGTGGCGCACGCAATTGTCACATTGACCGAGTCAACGAAGGTCCCGGCGTTCGGGTCGAACGTGGGCGTGGACACCTGTCCCGCGGACGTGGGCGCGGGCACCTGTACCGTGAACGTCGCCGAGCCCACGTCACTGTCGGTCATGCCCCCCATGAACGCCCGGGCCTTGAGCGTCGTCGTCGCCGTCAGCTGGATCGGACCGGTGTATTCCGTGCTCGATGCGTTCGGGTCGCTGCCGTCGGTGGTGTAGCGAATCGTTGCGTCCGCGGTGGTGCACGCGATCGTTACATTGACCGAGCCAACGAACGTTCCGCCGTTCGGGTCGAACGTGGGTGTGTCTACCACCGGGAGTGAAGGCTGCGCGCAGCCGAATGTGTATAGAACCGCGATCAAGGCAAACACGCAACCACCGGCCTGCAACAGCCCGTCGCCACAAACTCGATCGAGTGCTCCAATCCCCTTGCCGTCGTCGGCTCGCATCGTTCTATCTCCTGCTTGGTCCCCGGGAACCCACAGGGACACCCACACACCCATTCCCCACTGAAGATCGCATAGGGTTGAAGGATTCCCCCAAGTTTCCCACTTAGAAGCTGCCCTTCTACGTTACAGGTATCCTGCTTCCAGAGCAAGCGAAGAACGCCTCAGACGATTGCCTTGTGTCCGAGTGGGTCCTGTGGCCCTGCGGAGGGCACACATTTTGCAGCACCGGCCTCTTACCTGCATTCTCCTGGGGGTTCGTCGGCGTTTGCCTTTCCCTGCGAGCTGGGTCGACGTACCATGTTCAGGACATGTACCGCGTCTACTCGATGCAGAAGCCCGTCCACGCCTGGCGGGGTGTGGTGGCCACCGCCATGCTGCTCGTCGCGACCGCAGCGGCCGGATGGGTCCTCGTCGAGCGCAAGCGGGCCGAACGCTTCGTCGAGCTGGACGAGCCGATCGATCTCCGTTCGCCCGCCGTTCGTCTTCGTGTTCCTCGAGGCTGGCCGGGGGCGTCCGAGCAGCTCAATCAGATGGCCGTCGCACTCTTCGTCGAGCCGTCGGTCGTGATGGGGCGGGTGCTGTGCGTGGCCTCCTGGTCCTCGGGACAGGCGCCGGCCCGTCAACTGGCGGCGGAATTGGCGTGGCAGTTGGCGCCGGTCGGGCTGCAATTCCACCACCGCGCCGTGGGCGCGCGCGACGCGCCGCTCGCCTCGCTGGACGGGTGGCAGGTCCGGGGGGTGTGGCGGGGCCGGCGGGGACCCGGCGACGTCCTGGCCCGGGTGGCCTGCACGTCGGCGGGACGGGCCTATGGGCTGGTGCTTCGCGGCCCGGGCAGCCTGGGCAGCGCCGATGAGGCCCTCTTCGACGCGATCTGCGCTTCGGTCGAGCTGAACGCAGCAGATCCCAACCAACCGTAAGGAGCCGGAGCCGTGCGGTGTTTTGTGGCCATCGAGCTGCCCGACGACGTGCGACGCCAGTTGGGCAAGCTCCAGCAGCGATTCGAAGATCTGGGTCGTGCCGTCCGCTGGGTGCGGCCCAAGGCGATCCACTTGACGCTCAAGTTCCTCGGCGACGTGCTCGACCGCGATCTCACCGCCGTCAGTCAGGCCGTCGACGACGTCGCGTCCCAGTGCAGCCCGTTCGACTTCGTCGTGCAATCCACCGGCTGCTTCCCCCCGCGCGGCGGCGTACGGGTGGTGTGGGTCGGCGTGACTGAAACGTCCGGGACGCTCGCAGCCTGCCAGCGCCTGTGCGAAAACGCGATGGGCGCGCTAGGGTTCCCCAAGGAATCCCGCCCTTACGTACCGCACCTGACGCTCGGCCGCGTCAAGGACCCCCGCCGCGCCGTCAACCTCCGCGAGCGCGTCAACGACCACGCCGACTTCGAGGCCGGCGTCGTACCCGCAAACGAGTTGATCCTCTTCGAGTCGCGCCTATCCCCCCAAGGCGCCCAGTACGTCCCGGTGCACCGGGCCGCGTTTCCAGGGCCGTAGGCGCCTTTCGGAGTGCTTTCGGAGTGCGGTGGCTTGACACCGCCTTCAAAGCTCGCGAAGCGAGCGTGTTCGCGCGTTACCACGTGCGGAAAAGCGGCATCAAGCCGCCGCACTCCAAGAGACAGCGAGGTCGACCACCTCGGGACGTTAACCGCCTCGGCAGGCGTGGACCAGTTCGCCGATCGTATTGCGCAGCAGCGTTTCGCCGCCGAACTGCATGCCCAGGGCGCGGAGCTTGGTGGTTTCGATCTGGTTCTTGGGGCCCCGGTTCACCTCGGCGATAGGGCAGTCGACGCTGGCGATCTCGCGGGCGATCTCGGCGACGCGCTGTTCGGACACGTAGATGTCGTAGCAGTTGAAGGCCTGCCCGCGGATCGTCTCGGGGTCGGCGTCCAGGAGGACCGCGACCGCCTTGGCGACGTCGGCGGCGTGGACCTCCTTGCCGCCCCTGGTCGATTCGATCGGCCCGCCACGCAGCACGCGCTCGACCGTCTCGTACCATCTCGACGCCGACGGCGGGTCGGCCAGGCCGTAGATACCCGTCGGCCGCAGCGAACAGACGCACCAGCTCTGGCCGAGCCCGAAACTGTGAACGAACTTCTCGATTGCGGCCTTGTGCGCACCGTAATGGCTGTAGGGCCACAGCGGGTGCGCCTCGTCCAGCGGCCGATCGTCGAGGATCAGGTCGTGCACCGCGCACGTGCTGATGAAGACGAAACGCTCGACGCCGGCCTGGTAGGCCGCGTGCATCAGCATGAGCGAACCCAGCAGGTTCGTCTCGACGAACTCGACGAAGTCGTCCCGGTCGTTGCCGCCTCGCGCCGCCGGCCAGGACAGCGCGGCGTGCACGACGGCGTCGACACCGTCGACCAACTCGCCCCGGGCGTCCGCATCTTCCAGGGTGCCGCGCTGCCAGTCGACGTCCTCCGGGACACGCGCTCGCTTGCCGTCGTCCCGGTACCAGCATCGAAGCCGACGCCCGTCGGCCGACAACTGCCGTACGATGTATCGTCCCAAGAACCCCGTCGCACCTGTGATGGCGATACGCATAGCCTGCTACTCCTTGCATTGCCCGGCTCGCGCGTCGACACGTACGACGTCATGCGCGGTACACCACGCGGAACCTTCGAACCGGCGGGTCCTCGTCGTCCATGTAGTCGTCGAAGCTCATCTCCCGCAAGCCGAAGTCTCCGAACCGGGCCAGGTCTGCCTTCGACAGCGGCCAGGGGATCTGGCCCCGATCCGCATCGTCATCCCGACCACGGCAGATCACCAGCAGCGTCCCCGCCGCCCGGACCGAACCGGCGATGCACCGCATCGCCTCGGGCTGCACCTCGACCGGCAGCGACTGGAGCGTGTAGATCTCCACAACCAGATCAAACGCCCCGTTCCACTCGCCCGGCATGGCGAGCAGGTCAGCCACGCGGTAGTCCACCCGCGACTGGCCGAAGCGCCTCCGGCACCACTCGATGGCGGTCGGGGCGACGTCGAACCCGACCACGTCGAAGCCCAGACTCACCAGGTATTCCGCGTCGTCGCCCAGGCCGCAACCGATCACCAGCGCCCGCCCTCCGTCGTCGCCCACCGCCCCGCGCTCGGCCCACGCCACCAGATGTGGATTGGCGACCAGGTCCGCCCAAGGGACCTTGCCCGCGTCGCCGTCTGCCATCGCATACAGCGCCTCGAGCCAGCCGGTGACGTCGCCCCGGTCGAGGTGCCGCTCGACCACCTGTCTTGTCCTTGCCCTGACCTGCTCGGGATCCATCTATTGTCCGCTCCTGCCCCCTCGGCGACGCCAACCGATCCATCCCACGGAAGGTCTGGCGCACGCCACGCACAGATACCAAGCCCGTGGGCAACGCACAAGGACGACCACAAGACCGGAAGGTCGATCATCTCCCGCCAGCACAGATGCCAATACACCGGCTCATGCCAGAATTCCCCCAGGCCACGTCAACCCGCACCGCCCGACCTGCTCTTCCACCTAACAAAAGGTATCACCATAACAACCACACAGGAATAAGCGTTCAAGCACTATCTTCACGCACGAGCTGCGCGCCATTCTTCTCGCGCCGCGCAGGGGCTCCTGATTTCCCAACTTTTTCCCGGATTTTCCCTTGACTTCCTGGCAGCGGCCCGTATATTTGACGGTAATTCGCAAG
>CAYOGX010000016.1:0-15580 GCA_964403235.1 uncultured Planctomycetales bacterium
TGTTCCGATACCCGTCGGTCGCCTCCGGGCGGACCCAGGCCGAGAGGGTGATATCACCGGTGATCTTCAGCGCATCGGGATTGCCCAGCGAGACGTAGTCGCCGCTGCCGTCCAGCTGGAGGGCCGAAGCGCCTTCACGCCCGGCGACCCACTCGGGATCGCCCATCACCGACCCGTCGTTGTCGTTGGCGGTGGCGTCTTCGGCCAGCGTCCCGGACGCCTCGTCCAGGTGCCAGTGGCCTGCCAGGCCCTCGGTCAGGTCGCTGGGGGCGATCTGCACGGTGGCCTCGCTGCTGAGGACCGGGACCCCGTCGTCGGTGACCTCGACGGTCAGGTTGTAGACCGGATAGGTCACGAAGTCCATCGCCGCCGAATCGGCCACGGTGATTTCGCCGGTCGCCGAATCGATGGCGAACGCGCTGCCGTGGTTGCCCGCCGTGATCGCGAAGCTGAGCGTATCGTCGAGGTCCACGTCGGACGCTGTCACCGTCCCCACGACCGTCCCGTCGCCAGCCGTCTCGGGCACGTCGAAGCCCTGGGTGGCGATCTGCGGGGCCGAGTTGACGTGGTTGTCGGCCAGGACGGCGGCTTCGGCGGCCGACAGCGCCCGGTTGTAGATCCGCACGTCGTCGATCATGCCCTGGAAGAACCGCTCGCCCCCGTTGCCGCGGGCGCCGATGGCCCAGTTGGCGCCGACGGTCACCGCACCGGTAGTCTCTTGTGTGGCAGCAACTTCCACGCCGTTGCGATACAGCCGCCAGTGCGTCCCGTCGTACGCTCCGGTCAGGTGGACCCAGTTGCCGACATCCCCGGCGGGGATCGCGTAGGCCGTATTGTGGCCCGCGCCGTCCCAACTGCCGATCTGGTACTGCCCGCTGGCGATCCGCAGGTAGACCTCCCCGTTGGGCGATCGGGTGTAGCCGTGGGCCACGATGTTCTGGGTCCCGCCGGTCGCCTGCGGCTTGACCCAGGCCGAGATGGTGATGTTGCCGGAGAAGTTCAACTCGCTCGGGTTGCCCAGCGAGACGTAGTCTCCGCTGCCGTCGAACGTCAGCGCCCCGCCCATCGTGCCGCCGGCGTCCCACGTCGCGCCGGCAACCGTCCCGTCGTTGTCACCGGCCGAATCGGCGGCGGCATCGCCGCTGACCTCGTCGAGGGCCCAGTGCCCCAGCAGCCCATCGGTCACGTCCGTCTCGAAGACGGTGATCACGGCCGTGTCGCTGGCGCCCGAGTCCGGCGAGTTGGTTACCTCGACCGTCAACTGGTACAGCGGGTTGGTCGCAAAGTCGAGTTCGCTGGCATCGGCGACGGTCAACTCGCCCGTCGAACTGTCGATCGCAAAGGCATCGCCGTGGTTGCCCGCCGTGATCGCGTAGCTGATCGTGTCCACCAGGTCCGGGTCGCTCGCCGCGACCGTGCCGACGACAGAGCCGTCGACGGGACTATCCGGCACGGCGAAGGTCTGGTCGCCTATCACCGGCGCGTGATCGATTCCCTTGTCGGCCAACACGATGATCTCGTTGTCGGCCAGCGCACGATCGTAGATCCGCACGTCGTCTATGCCGCCGTCGAAGAACCGTTCGGTCCCCGTGCCGCGGGCGCCGATCGCCCAGTTGTCCTGGACCAGGACCGCACCTGTGGTATCGCCCGTCGCGGCGACCTCGACGCCGTTGCGATACAGCCGCCATGTTCCCCCGTCGTACGTTCCGGCCAGGTGCACCCACTGGCCGATGTCGCCGGATGGGATCGTCGAGCCGGTGTTGTGGTTACTGCCGTTCCAGCTGCCGATCTGGTACTGGCCGTTGTTGATCCTCAGGAAGACTTCACCCTTGGGTGAGAGGTGATGGCCGTGGGCCACAATGTTGCGCAGGCCGCCGGTGGCATCGGGCTTGACCCAGGCGGCGATGGTGATTGGCCCGGTGAAGTTAAGCTCCGCGGGGTTGCCCAGGCCGACGTAGTCGTTGGTTCCGTCGAACTCCAGGGCGCCCCCGGCCTGGCCGTCGACCCACGCCGGGCCGCCGGCCAGCGTGCCGTCATTGCTGCCGGCCGCGTCTTCGGCGACCGTGCCGGATGCATCGTTCAGCCGCCAGTGGCCCAGCAGGTTCGTCGTCACGTCATCCAGGGCCGTCACGTCGTCAGCGGCCGGGTCGCTGGTCAGGCTGTCGTTATCCGTCGCCTGGGCGAAGAAGGTCTGCCCGCCCGACCACGCGGCCGAGGTGTCGACCGTGATGCTCCAGCCGTCCGAGTCGACCGTGTCCGTCCCGAGCAGCTCATCCGTGCCGACCTCGAGCGTGTCGTTGTCGTTGCTGTCGCGGTAGAAGGCTACGCTGGTGACCGTGCCGTCCGTGTCGGTTACGTTCTCTGCGGTCAATACGATCTGGTCGCCGGCGATCACGCGGTCGCGATCGGCCGCAAGCGAGCCGATCGTCGGCGGCGGGTCGATCAGGCGGACCGCGTCGGCGACGACCACGCCGTTGGCCTCGTCGGTCAACTGCACGGCCATCTCGCCGCTGGTGATCTCGTACGTGCCGAGCAGGTCCCACCACGTGCCGTCAGCGTAGACGCCCGCGGGGGCGGCCTGCTGATCGATGGCGAACGACTGCTCAACGTCCGTCCCGTCGTAGACGGTAAACGGCGCGTTCGTTGCCCGGTCGGCGCCGGCGACCCACGTGACGTAGACCTTGTGCGGCCCGTCGGTGAGCCCGGTGAAGGTCCATCGGGCCTTGTTGACGCCCGTCCCGGCCGTGTGCTCGCGATGGTCGCCCTTGTACCCGTCGGAGCCTGTCCCGTCGGTCCAGGCCTCGCCGAACTCCTCGTACGTGCCATACTCCTCGTAGCCCGGCTCGCCGTCGTCGATCACGCCGACGATTCCCACCGTGCCAGTGGCGCTGACGACGGCGCTGGCCAGGCCCCCGCTGTCGGTGGCCTGGGCGAAGTAGGTCTGCGGGCCGTTGCCGAACCCCTCGGTCGAGACGGTGATGCTCCAGTCCTCGTAGCCGCCGGCGTTGGTGCCCAGCGTGTCGACGCCCAGCAGTTGATCGACGGCCGTATTCAATTCGCCGTCGGCATCGGCGTCGCGGTAGAAGGCCACGCTCACGTCGGCCGAATCGTCGGTAAGACCGTCGATCTCGAGCGTCAGGTCGGCCCCCTCGATCGCCGGATCCGGGCCGTCCAGCAGCGCGCCGATCACCGGGGCGTCGTTGACGGCGTCCACGTCGACGATCACGGCGTTCTCGGCGTAGAGCCCGGCGGTGTCGGTGGCACGGATCACGATCTCGGCCGTGCCGAACGCGTCGCCCTCATAGGCGAAGGACAACTGTCCGTTCTCGTCGGTCAGCGGGACAACGACGTCCGGGTTGGTGTTGCTGACCACCTCGTAGGTCAGCAGGTCGCCGGAGTCCTGGATGTCGGTAAACGCGCCGTGCAGGTCGACGTACGTCGGCGAGGAGTCCTCCAGGATGCTGATGTTGGCGATACCCAACGCAGCCGGGGGTGTGTTGAGAACCTCGACGCTGAAGGCGGTCTCGACGTACAGCCCCCCCGAGTCGGTGGCGCGAACGGTCAGGTCGGCCGTGCCGACCTGGCCCGGGGCATAGACGAGCGTCAGCCGGCCCGTGGCCGGGTTGACGTCCGTCGAGGAGAACAGGTCAGGATTGGTGTTGTCGGCGACCGTGTACGTCAGGTCTGCAGACACATCTTCGACGTCGGCGAAGGCTGCCGCCAGATCGACCACCGATTCGACCGTGCCTCCATCGACAGCGATGTCGGCAAGGCCCGTGGTTGTCGGAGCATCGTTGACCGCCGCGACCACGACGTTGAACGTCGCCTCGGCAAAGGCGCCCTCAGGATCGATCGCACGGACGGTAATCGCGGCCGAGCCGTTGGCGTTGGGCGCATAGGCAAGGGTCAGTTGGCCGTCCGCAATGTCAGTGGAACTGAACAGTGACGGGTTCGTGTTCGCTGCGACGGTATAGGTCAGATAGACACTGGCGGTCTCGACATCGTCGAACGCGGTCGTTAGATCGATCACCGTGGCCGGTGCGTCTTCGTCCACGCCTACGTCGGCAATGCCCGTGGTCGTCGGCACGTCGTTGACGGGCGCGACCACAACGTTGAACGTCGTCTCAACCGATGCGGCCTCAGCATCGGTCGCGCGGACGGTAATCACGGCCGAGCCGTAGGCGTTGGGCGCATAAGCAAGCGTCAGGTTCGTGCCGCTGATGTCCGTAGAGTTGAATAGCGACGGATTCGTGTTGGAGATGACTTCGTACACCAGGTCGGCATCGTTGGTCTCAATATCGTCGAACGCCGCGGCCAGGTCGATCACCGTAGCCGGGGCATCTTCGTCAACGCCCACGTCAGCAATACCCGCGGTCGTCGGGACGTCATTGACGGGGGCCACCACGACGTTGAACGTCGTCTCAGCGAAGGTGTCTTCGGGGTCTGTTGCACGGACGGTGATAACGGCCGAGCCGTTGGCATTGGGCCCGTAGGCGAGCGTCAACTCGGTGCCGCTGATGTCCGTGGAACTGAACAGTGACGGGTTGGAGTTGGCTGCGACCGTGTAGGTCAAGTCGGCGTCGGGCGTTTCGATGTCGTCAAATGCCGCGGCCAGGTCGATCACCGTAGCGGGTGCGTCCTCGTCCACACCCACGTCGGCGAGGCCCGTGGTCGTCGGCACGTCATTGACGGGCGCGACCACCACGTTGAACGTCGTCTCGATGGATGCGCCTTCGGGATCGGCCGCACTGACCGTAATCGCGGCCGAGCCGTTGGCGTTGGGCGCATAGGCGAGCGTTAGTTCCGTGCCGCCGATGTTCGTCGAACTGAACAGTGAGGGGTCCGTGTTGGCTGTGATTACGTAGGTCAGATCGGCGTCGGGCGTCTCGATGTCGTCGAACGCCGCCGCCAGGTCGATCACCGTGGCCGGGGCGTCTTCATCAACGCCCACGTCGGCGATGCCGGAGGTGGTCGGGACATCGTTGACGGGGGCCACCACGACGTTGAACGTCGTCTCGGCGGCTGCACCCTCAGGATCGGTCGCCCGGACCGTAATCGCCGCCGCACCGTTGGCGTTGGGAGCGTAGGCGAGCGTCAACTGACCGTCGTTGACCGGGGCGACCTCCTCGGCCGTCAGTGCCCGGTCGTAGATCCGCACGTCGTCTATCATCCCGTGGAAGAACCGCTCGGTCCCGTCGCTGCGGGCGCCGATGGCCCATCCGTCGGTGACGGTGACCGCGCCGGTATCGTACACGCCGGTGGCCACTTCCTGCCCGTAGCGGTACAGCCGCCAGGTCGTTCCGTCATACACGCCGCACAGGTGGACCCACTGGCCGATGTCCTCGGCGGGCACGTAGAAGCCGGCTCGATGATTCTGTCCGCCGCCGGTCCAACTGCCCGTCTGGTACTGGCCGTTGCCGATCCGCAGGTAGACCTCGGCGGCCGGGCTCGAGACGTACCCTCGCACGAGGATATTGCGGAAGCCGTCGATGCTCTCGGGCTTGATCCACGCCGCCAGGGCGATCGGGCCGGTGATATCCAGTTCGGCCGGGTTGCCCAGGCTGACGTAATCATTGGTGCCGTTGAAGCCCAGTGCCCCGCCGGCCATGCCGTCGCTCCAGACCGGCGAGCCGTTCAGGACGCCGTCATTGCCGTTGTCCGTGGCGTCTGCGGCGACGGTCCCGCTGCCCTCATCGAACCGCCAGTGCCCCACCAGGCCGTCCGTGACGCCGGGCAGGAACGCTGCCGGCGAGATCCGGACCGAACTGAACAGCGACGGGTTCGAGTTGGCCGTGACGTCGTAGGCCAACCCAGTATCGGCGGTCTCCACATCGTCGAACGAGGCCGCCAGATCGATTACGGTCGCCGGGGCGTCCTCGTCGACGCCCACGTCCGCAACGCCGGACGTGGTTGGTACGTCGTTGACGGCCGCGACCACGACGTTGAACGTCGTCTCGGCAAAGGCGCCCTCGAGATCAGTCGCTCGGACGGTCAGTTCGGCCGAGCCGTTGGCATTCGGGGCGTAGACAAGCGTTAACTCGGTGCCGCTGGTGTCGGTGGAACTGAACAGCGACGGGTTGGTATTGGCCATGATTGCGTAGGTCAGATCGGCATCGGGCGTCTCGATATCCTCGAACGCCGCGGCCAGGTCGATCACCGTGGCCGGGGCGTCTTCGTCGACGCCCACGTCGGCTATACCGGAGGTGGTCGGTACGTCGTTGACGGGCGCCACCACGACGTTGAACGCCGTCTCGGCAAAGGCGCCTTCGGGATCGGTCGCGCGGACGGTGACCGCGGCCGAACCATTGGCGTTGGGCGCGTAGGCAAGGGTCAGCTCCCCGTTGGGTACGGGGGCAAGTTCCTCGGCGGTTAGTGCCCGGTCGTAAATGCGAACGTCGTCGACCGTCCCGTCGAAGAATCGCTCGTCCCCGGTGCCGCGGGCGCCGATCGCCCAGTTGTCCTGGACGAGGACCGCACCAGTGGCGTTGGCCGCGGCGGCAACCTCGGCGCCGTTGCGGTACAGCCGCCAGGTCGTCCCGTCGTACGTCCCGGCCAAGTGGACCCACTGGCCGATGTCCTCGGCCGGGATCGCACAGGCGGTCTTGTGGTCCGTGCCGTCCCAGCTGCCGATCTGGTACTCGCCGTTGGCGATCCTCAGGAAGACCTCGCCGTTGGGTGACCGATGGTAGCCGTGGGCCACGATGTTGCGCAGGCCGTCGGTGGCCTCCGGCCTGACCCAGGCGGCGAGGGTGATCTGCCCGGTGAAGTTCAATTCCGCCGGGTTACCCAGGCCCACCGAGTCGTCAATGCCGTCCAGTTGCAGCGCCCCGCCGGTGTAGCCGCCGCCCCAGACCGGAGAGCCACTGAGCACCCCGTCGTTATCTCCGGCCGAGTCGAGGGCCGTCGATCCCGTATCGTCCAGTTGCCAGTGGCCCAGCAAGCCCGCGGTCGCGGCGGTGAGGTTCACGGCCTGTCCCACAGTGACCGAACTGAACAGCGCCGGGTTCGTGTTGCCTACCACGTCGTACGTCAAGGCCGCCTCGGCGCTCTCGACGTCGTCGAAGGCCTCGAACAGGTCAATCACCGTCGCCGGGGCGTCCTCGTCGACACCCACGTCGGCGATACCCGTGGTCGTCGGGGTGTCATTGACCGCCGCGACCACCACGCTGAACGTGGTCTCGACCGATGCGCCTTCGGGGTCGGTCGCACTGACGGTAATCACGGCCGAGCCGTTTGCGTTGGGAGCGTAGGCTAGCGTCAGGTCCGTGCCGCTGATGTCGGTGGAGCTAAACAGCGACGGGGTCGTGTTGGAGATAACTTCGTAGACCAAGTCGGCATCGGGCGTCTCGATATCATCGAACGCCGCGGCCAGGTCGATCGCCGTCGCCGGGGCATCTTCATCCACGCCCACGTCGGCGATGCCGGACGTTGTCGGCACGTCGTTGACGGGCGCCACCACGACGTTGAACGTCGTCTCAACGAAAGCCCCCTCGGGGTCCGTCGCTCGGACCGTAATCGCGGCCGAACCATTGGCATTGGGGGCGTAGGCCAGTGTCAGTTCCGTCCCGCTGATGTCCGTGGAACTGAACAGCGACGGGTTTGAGTTGCCGTTGATTTCGTACGTCAGGTCGGCATCGAGCGTCTCGATATCGTCAAATGCCGCAGCCAGGTCGATCACCGTGGCCGGAGCGTCTTCGTCAACCCCCACGTCGGCGATGCCCGTGGTCGTCGGCACGTCGTTTACGGACGTGACCACGACGCTGAATGTCGTCTCGGCGAACAGGCCCCGCGGGTCGGTGCCCCGGACGGTAATCTCCGCCGAGCCGTAGGCATTGGGGGCGTACGCCAGCGTCAGTGTCCCGGCCGCCTGGTCGATTGTCGTCGCGGCGAAAAGCCCCGGATTGGTATTGTCGACCACGGCATAGGACAACTCGTCGTCGAAGTGTTCAGTATCGGTGAAGGCGCCGAACAGGTCGATGACCGTATCGGGCGCGTCCTCCAGGACCTCCACGTCCGCCAAGACCGAGGCGACCGGCGCGGTATTGCCCGGCACGAATGCCCGTGCAAAGACGCCGACCTCGTCGGCCGGTCCGTCGCCGCTCCAGGCCACGAGATACCCGTCCGGGTCGCCGGCCACCACCGGGGCGGTCTGCGTGCCGGACCACGACTCATCGTAGACCAGGAATTGGTCGCGCAGCGGCGTGCCATCGGAAGCCAACTCCCGCGCGTGCACGCCGCTGGTGTCGCTGTCTGCATAGCCGCACCACGAGACCAGGAACCGCCCTCCCGGGCCGAACGCCACCGATGGGGACCACTGGTTGGACATCGTGAACGAGTTGATGAGGAACTCCGGGCCGGTCGCTGTGCCCGCCGCGTCGTACCGCTGGCCGAGGATGCAGTTGGCGCTGCCGTCGCCGGCGTCGCTCTGCCAGACGATCACGGCCTCGCCATCGGGTGCCACGGCTATCGACGGATACTGCTGGTCGCTCTGTGTGGTGGTGTTGACCTGGAACTCGGGCTCCGCGGCCGTCCCGGTCGAGTCGAACCGCCGGGCGAACACGCCGTAAATCGAGCCGTCCTGGCCGTACCCGCTCGTCCAGGCCGCCAGGAAGCCCCCATCCGGCAGGGCCGCCAATGCCGGCCAGAACTGCTGGTACGTCTGGTTCACGTTGAAGGCGAACTCCTCGTCGACAGGTGTTCCGTCGGCCAGGAACAGCCGGCCGTACACGCCGTAGTTATCCCCCGTGCCCTTGCCGCTCCAGGCGACGATGAACCGCCCGTCGGCCAGGGTCGCCACGTCCGGCATCTCCTGGACGCCCTGTGTCGTCGTGTTGATCTGGAACTCATCGGACAGGGCCGTGCCCGACGCGTCGAACAGCCGGCCGACCACACCCGTGCTGTCGTCGGCGCCCTTGCCCCGCCAGATCGCCACGAAGTTCCCGTCGGCCAGGGCCGCCACCGCCGGGGCGGTCTGGATGCCCGTCGTGGTCGCGTTGACCGCGAACTGCGAGCCCACCGTCGCCCCGTTCTCATCGAGAATTCGTCCGAATACGCCCCAACTGCTGCCGTCGTCGCCTATGCTGCTCCACAGGACAACGCGGCCGCCGCCGGCCAGGAACGCCGCATCCGCGTCGCCGACCTGCTGCGGCGTCGGGTCGGACGTCTGGCTGACGCCGAAGGCCTCGCCGGTCGGAACGACGCCGAGATCGTTGTCCACCAGCGTCACGAGGGCCGTCTCGGCCGCCGGGTCCACGTCATACCCCGCCCCGTCGGCCAGCGTCAGGACCACCCGCTCGTCAAACTCCGCCCGGTCATCGTCCACGGGGGTCACGACGATCGAAGCCGAACTCTGCCCGGCCGGAATCTCGACCGTGCCGCCCAGCGCCTGGTAGTCCTCGACCGCTGTAGCCGTGCCGCCGACCGTGTAGTCGACCGTCAGGGGCTGATTGATGTCGCCGGTGCCCGTGTCCGTCCGTGTGACGACCACGGCGGCCGGGTCGGTGTCCTGCTCGGCGGCGAAGCGATCGTCCGTCGCAAGCGAGACCTCCCACGGCGCGCCGCTGAGCATCAGCCTCGGCTCCAGCACGTCCATCGTCGCCGGGGCCATCCCCGCGCGGAGCGCACGGATCGCCTGCCTGCGCGAGTTGGGCATCTCGGCCTCGGCTTCGGCGATCCGCTGCCGCCTGAGGACAAGACCGTACCATCGCCTGAACAGTGAGTTTATTCGAGAACCCGGTTTCATTGTCGTTCTCCCACAGAAAGAGGGTATGTCAACCCGCCGGCACGACCGCAGCCGCACCGGCAACGAACTGTCAAAGGAAGATCAGTCAGCAAAGGACGTGAGTGCTCGACAGGATGCGTGAGTACATCAAAGATAACAGGTGGGCGCGCTATCGCAGCGCCCCTGGTCCAACCAACCCCATGCCCACACATGCGTGCCGAGATGCGTGGTCCAACCTGCATCATGTCGCCGCCCGTCATCGCCCGGCGATCCACCATCAGGCCGGGCAATCGTCACGAACACAAGACCACATCAGTTACAGCATCAACTACGCACTGAAATACCCGTCACTCCAGCGAGCGCGACTGCCATCGCCGATTGTCCTTGGCGAAGCCGGTTCCGGCAGCGAAAGAGTGCCTCTGTCAAACGAAAACTGCCATCACGTACAGATCCGCCAATAGGTGGGGTTCACATCACAGCCCGCTTCGACGTGCGGTGCATGCCAACTGCCTGCCGCACAACCCTTCCCACCCGGACAACCGTTGACACCAGCGTCCCGCTTCTGCTGGAGGTCGAAGGTTCTTGTACAGGGGCGGAGGTATTCCTGTCAAATGAAATCCAGGAGCGATTCTCCCGGCTTCCGGCTTCCGGTGCGGCCGGATTGCATCCGGATACGGAAGCTGGTCTCAGGACGGAAGGGATCGAGCCACGTGCCTGTCAACCCCGGCTTGGCTTGCGTCGCCAGCGAGAGGGGGATCGCTGAATGTTATCTGCGCCTCCTGCGCCTCAGCATGGCCAGACCGCCCAGCGCCAACAGGCCTATCGTCGCCGGCTCGGGGGTTATTACGAAGGCGAGATTCAGCGACCTGCCTTGCATGTCCGGATGCGGATGATGCATCTCCCGCCACTGGTCGGGAGGATCGCCGAAGGTCGTATTCTCGCCATAGACCGCGTCGTCATTCCACTCGTCCAGCGTCGACATCCAACCGAAGCTCGGTATGCCGCTCATGGGCGGGTTCGGATTGTTCGGATCGACCCAGGCCTGCACGTCCAGCCAGTAGATCGTTCCCTCTTCCTGGCGGAATATCTCGCCCTGATCCGGATCGAGAATGAAGTTGTACTGGTAGGCCCTGGTGTCGTACCAGTCCATCCCGATGCCGGTGTCGGGGTTGTAGTAGGACTCCTTGGCGTTCTGGGCGTACACGCGCGACGTCACCCTGGAGTCGCCCGGTTCGAAGACCTGCTGCCACAGTTCCGGACCCGGACGGCTCCAGGTTATGCCCGGGTCCGTGCCGGCCGGAATGTCGCTGTGAATGCTGAGCTTGAACCTGATCAGGCCCGGGTCCTCGTTACCGGCGACATCGGTCGGAAGCACCTCGTCGAGCCACGCACCCCAGATGTGGATGTCGGCGACCGGCCCGCTCTTCGAACACTTCCAGTCGTCGGCCAGGATCAGGCCGGTATTCAGTCCGCCGGAGAAGTACGTTGCCACGGCCATCCCCGTCCCGTTCAGGTCCGGCAACTGCGGGTAGTGCATCTTGTGCGGGTTACCAACGTTCCAGTCGCCCAGAGCGACCCCGCCGGCAAACAGCACACACACCGTTGCTGTCAGTAGTCCTCTCATCATTCGACCTCTCTATCCACGATAATGTGCCGCTTCCACGGTGAGTATTGCGAGCGAGCAAGGTGACAACAGTCGGTACGGCCTTCCGCCCTGCAGCCTGAGCTTCAACGCCGTGATTCTACGCTATCCGGGGGAGATACGTCAAGCGCAAAACGGGTGCAGAATGAAGGGCAATGGTTGATTCCGGATGGCCCTGCGGGGCAAAGGGAAACGTCTGGCCGCTCATCGAGGCCCACTGGGACATGTTCTGATACCCCCGGTATGATAAGCTGCTGCAAGACATGAAGCCCGCCATCCACCAAGCCGAGTCGAACGCTGAGATCCTAGCCCAAGCGGTGGACTTCGATCTGCTCGGAGAGGAACTGGGCAGGGATGTGGAAACTGCGATCGAAGCCGCGTTGGCAGGCGGGGCGGTCTTTCGGGGCAGATCGCGTCCGTTGCACATCTTCCGCGATGCGCTGGCGGCATCCATCAACGCCATCGAATCCGATCCGGGCGGGCGCGGCGAACTCTTCCGCCAGTTCCTCCTCAAGGGACCGTATGAACAGGAAGAACGAGTACCCCCGGAACTGCGCGGCCAGCGACTCTCCGACGAGCAGGCTGGCTCAGTGATCACGTACATCTACTCCTATATGGTGAACTGCTTCAAGGGCGCGGTAACCGAGTTACTGGCCGCCGCCCCATGTCTGTCGGTGCTTCAGCGGCTTCGGCAGGAGCAGGAACTGCCCGCAGAGGCCCGGCTGTACGTGGGTGATTCTGTGAGTGCGAGCCGGCTGCGAGGCAAGGGACAGGCCAAGGGGGCTGACTTCCACATCCTGATGGACGACCGCGCTGGTGTCAGGAGACCTCGCATCACCGTCGCGGGCGTGACCGAGGTCAAGTCGTATCAAGCATCGGATCGGCGGCTGAGGGCTCAGCTCGACCGGCACCTTCTTCGAGCAGCCAGGGGCTTGAAGGTGATGGGGGTCGACTATGCCGCCGATCGTGTAACGGTCGGCGTCGGCGAAGACCGCAGGGCGGTGCGCATTGCGGTCCTGCCGGATTCCTGGATTCTGCCGCGAACGTTCCGGTACGAGCCATCGGAACACGGCCGCGTGCTCCGGGTCGATCCCCCTCGCCCCCCTCGGCGCGAAGACCGCATTGCCAGGCTCGGCGAAGGGCGATGGCGAATCACCCTGAAGTGGTCGAAGGAGGCGATTGCCGCGGCTGCCTACGAGATGACCTTCTGGTATATGGAGAAAGTGGGCGAGGTCATCTACTCCAAGGGCGTGCCTGGAGAGTGGTCGGAGATGGCCCCGGCCGAGGCGGGCAGGAACGCCGCGAAGATGATGCTGTACTACGCCATCCGGCGCTGCCGCGGGAGACTGAAGCAACGGGCTATCGCCCTGTACAACAGCTATGGCTTCGGATACGCCCTCGGCATGAGCTTCAAGGACACCAGGGGCAGACGACAGATGCTATGGCCTGAGGACCTGGACGAGATCCTCCGCAGTGGTCGGACGAAGCACGGCTGCCGGCTCGCGGCACGGTGACCTGTGCTTCAGCATCCCGGCGTGTCAGGGCGAGCTTGGCGATGCCGGATCGCAATGGCTGGACGAAGCCGTATACTGCGGTCAAGGTATCACCGCAATGATCGCCGGGAGCCCGACCTTTGAGCAGACTTGCCGTCAACTGTTGAAGTCGTTCTTCCAGCAGTATCCCAACGGAGCCCTCCGGACCGCCGCAGATCGGGCCCTATCCGCATTACTCGCCTATCGCCGGTCTTGGCCATGCAAGCCGGGAGGATAGGCGGGGGGACTGGTCTACGCGATCAGCAGCATCGGCGTGGGTGTGTCCGGTAGCCGTCAATTCGGACCCGAAGCAGAGAACAGAGACGCTTTCGATTCCAGGAACACTTGCTCCAGTAACGAGCGTTCATCGAAACGCTCTCTCCTCTTACCGGCCGTCGGCGTACCCCGGCGGGCCATCGCCATCTTGGCCCGCAACCAAAGGCTTTCGCCAACCCTCGTCGCGGGCCGATCAGTCTGCACGCTTGGACTCATCCCACCCCCCGACGTCCCGTTTCGGTCCGATTCCTCTCTGTTCCGGCCCAAACTCTCTGTTCTGCTTGGTCAACCCCCGATGAGTCCAAGGCCACGCAAATCCTTAACGCAGAGCCACCTACCAGATCAGCCGGTTTGGACCTTTTCTGGGTTCGAAATTGCACATTCGCTCATCCAAGTGCTTTCGCGAACCGGTTGACCAGGATCGGGTTCGAACCGACGATACTCAGCTTGACAAGCTGACAGTCCAATCGGCCTAGAGACGATCCTGTTTGCCAAACACATCCTTCAGCCAGGTTCGTCAGGAATCACGACAATCGACAGGACTGTTAAGGCCAAGTGAATCGGACTGGCGGGGCGCCATATCCGTCTGGCCGGTGCGTAGTGCTTCCCGTTTCCGGCCTGACCGCGGGCCGCCTGCCGGTTCGGACGATCCGATGGGGATCAAGGCCGTTTCCACGGATTGGCCAAGGCCGTCGCGGCCGTGTTGTCGTCTGGGGATTGATTTCTCGTGTGACAGGAGGTATGAGAAGGCCAAGAGCAGGAGGCCTTTGCCCAGATGGCGAAACATGGCGTGAAGCATCTGACGTTGAAGGATCGGCTTTCGCGGCTGACGTACGCGAAGGCGTGCGGGCTGCTGGGGCCTGGCGGCGCCAAGCTGATCCTGGCGGGCGGACAGCGGGAGATCATCCCCGACGAGCAGGTGAAGATGTCCGATGAAGCGTTCACGCTCACACTGCCGGATGCGGTGGTGACACTCTCTCATGACCCGGCCGCCCGGCAGAAGCTGGCGTGGCGATGCTCGGCGTGTCACGACGCCTGCGAGCACGTGGGCGCGGCATTCTCGCTGGTGCTGGAGGAGAAAATGCTGCTGGGGCTGGCGGCGCCGCCGCGGCAGCGCGTGCCGGTCGAGAGCCTCGGCGAGGAGGAGCTTGTCCCGCGGGCCATGGCCGAACGCGAGGAACGCGCCCGCACAGAGAAGATGCGGGTAAAGTCGGCCGATCCGGCGGCGCTCTGGACCGACTACGCGGTGACCAACGCGGTGAGCGGCAAGACGTACCGGGTGGCCCTTCGTGGCTGGGAGCCGGGCGAGTGCTACTGCACGTGCCCGGACTTCCGCACCAACACGCTGGGCACGTGCAAGCACGTTCTGCACGTGCAGCGCAAGGTGGCCCGGAGGTTCCCGGCCGCCGTGCGGAACAGGCCGTACGTGCACCACGACATTGCGGTGGCGGTGCGTTACGGTCGACGGGCGGAGTTGTGCTGGCTGCTGCCTGGCAAGCTCGGCGGCCAGGCGGCCGAGCTGTTGGAGCCCGTCCGCGGCCGGGCCGTCGACAACGCGCACGACTTGGCGCGACGCCTGGCCAAGCTGACCGCTGCGGGGGTGGAGGTGACCGTCTACCCGGACGCCGAGGCGCTGATGCAGCATATGCTCTATCAGGAACGGATGGCGGCGAAGGTGGCGGAGATCCGCGCGGACCCGGCCGGGCATCCGCTGCGGACAGCCCTGTTGAAGGCGGAACTGCTGCCGTACCAGTTGGACGGTATCGCGTTCGCGGCGGGGGTGGGGCGGGCGATCCTGGCCGACGACATGGGCCTGGGCAAGACGATCCAGGGCATCGGCGTAGCCGAGATGCTGGCCCGGGAGGCCGGCGTCGCACGGGTGCTGGTCGTCTGCCCGACGACGCTCAAGAGCCAATGGCGAAGCGAGATTCGTCGCTTCAGTGAACGGAGTTGCCAGTTGGTCTTGGGTTCGGCGGCCGAGAGGCCCGCCCAGTACGCCACCGGGGCGTTCTTCACGGTCTGCAATTACGAGCAGGTCCTCCGCGACCTGCCGGTCATCGAGACGGTCGACTGGGACCTGATCGTCCTGGACGAGGCGCAGCGGATCAAGAACTGGCAGGCCAAGACGAGCCGCGTCATCAAGGGTCTGGCCTCGCGGTTTGCATTGGCCCTATCAGGCACGCCGCTGGAGAACCGCCTCGGTGAGCTGTACTCGGTGATCCAGTTTGTCGACGATCGCCGCCTGGGGCCGGCGTTCCGCTTCTTCAACCGCCACCGTGTGGTGGACGACAAGGGCAAGGTGCTGGGCTATAAGGATCTTACGGAGCTTCGCAAGAAGCTGGCGCCGGTCCTGCTGCGACGGACACGCGCACAGGTATCGTCTGAAAACGAGCGTGACGCCTCTGGGAG
>CAYOGX010000017.1:0-15532 GCA_964403235.1 uncultured Planctomycetales bacterium
CAGGGCAGGTGGTTCGGCTACAAGGCCTGCAGGGCCAGGTCCAGGCGCACTTCGACGGCTACGGCGTTCCCCACGTGTTTGCTGAACAGATGACCGACGCGTCTCGGGTCATCGGCTACCTGCATGCGAGAGATCGGCTATGGCAGATGGATATGTTCCGCCGACTTGCGTCGGGCACGAGCGCCGAGATTCTCGGTCCGAGCCGATTGGCATCCGACATCCTCGTCCGCCGGCTGGGGATCCGCAGGGGGTGTGAAGCCGTCTGGTCATCGACAACGCTGCCGCGCGCGCTTCGCGCAGAGCTGGAGGCGTACGCCGCCGGCGTGAACGCTCGAATCGTCGAACTGGGCGAAGAGGGGCTGGGCATGATGTTCAAGGCCCTGGGGTATCGGCCTGCGCCCTGGATGCCGGTCGACAGCCTCGTGTTCTCGAAGTACATGGGTTGGGACCAGAGCGGGACGGACGACGATCTGTGGTTCGGGCTGATGGTCGAGAAGATGGGGATCGCGGCCTTCGAGGAGCTCTGGCCCTTGGATCGGCCGTATGAAATCCCCACCGTGAAGCTGCAAGTGAATCGCACGAAGTTGTCCGCCGCACCGCTCGAGCCCGTGCGTGGCGCAGCCGTCGCGTATGAGGCGGCGATGCGGGGCTTTGCGGCGGCCGAATGGCTGGGTCGAGCCGGTCCCTTCGGCAGCAACAACTGGGCCGTCGACGGCACGAAGACGGCCTCCGGCAAGCCCATCCTGTGCAACGATCCGCACCTGGGCTTCAAGCTACCGTCCCTCTGGTACACGGCACACATCTCGGCAGGCGGCGTGAACCTGGTTGGGGTGACGTTCCCGTGCTCGCCGTTGGTTGTCATCGGCCACAACGATCACCTCGGCTGGGGCATCACCAACATGCAGGCCGATGCAGTGGACTACTTCGTCGAAACGATCCATCCCGATGACCCGATGAAGTACAAACACCGTGGCGAGTGGAAGACGATCAACCGCATCACGGAGCAGATCCCCGTCAAGGGACAGGAGCCGCACGTCCTGCACATCGACACGACGGTCCACGGGCCGATCATCAGCCGGGAGGGCAGGACGATCGCCATGCAGTGGCCGGGGCTTGGGCCGACCTACGACATGGTGGGCTTCTGGGAAATGTCGCGGGCTCGGAACATCAAGCAGTTCCTGAAAGGCCTGGACAAGCTACAAGTCCCGGTTCTCAATATGGTGTACGCCGATGCGGCAGGCAACATCGCGATGCACTGTTGCGGAGCGCTGCCCATCCGGACGCATGGACACGGCCGCATTCCCATGGACGGTGCCTCCGGCGACTATGACTGGACGGGCATGATCCCGCGAGAGGAACTGCCGCTGGCGGTCAATCCGCCGGCGCATTTCGTCGCCTCCGCGAACGGTCGGCCCGCCTCGATCGGCTATCCGCACTATCTCGGCTGGATGTGGGACCCGAGCTACCGGACGCGGCGGATCCACGAAATGCTGAGCAAGGCCACCGGCCTGACCATCGAGACGATGAGAGCGATTCAGAACGACGCGCACGACAAGGCCGCGGAGGTGTTCGTGCCTGTGCTGGTGTCCGCCCTGAAACGTGCGGGGATCGAGGACCCATTCATGAAGCGTGTGATCGGCGAGCTCGAACGATGGGATTTCGTCGCTGACCTCGATGCAATCGGTCCCGTCATTTGGCTGAGATGGTTCCAGCGCTATCGTGCGGCCGTGTGGGACGATGAGTGGGAACCCCGAGGGATTGAGAAGAAGGGCGGCTCGTGGGGTCATACGCCCAACAACCTTCGGCAGCCAGTGTTGGAGGTGCTCGAGTACATCACGCGCGAGCATCCCGGGTCGGCATGGTTTGATGATCGCGGGACCCCCCAACGCGAATCGCGCGACGAGATCATGGTTCGCTCGTTCAAGGCGGCCGTCGCATCGCTCAAGAAGCAGTTCGGCGAGGACATTCGTCAATGGGCGTGGAAGCACATCAACATCTTGCGGATCTCCTCATTGACCGGTCAGGACGAGATGGCGCGTGTTGGCGGTCCCGTGGTCGGCACGTGCTTCACCGTCAACCCCGGCAGCAACGTCGGCGACGTCGGCGGCGGGGCCTCTTGGCGAATGATCGTCGATTTCGGCCGCCCTGCCGGCAGCGTCGGCGTCTACCCCGGCGGCCAGGGCGGAGACCCCAGTAGGCCGCAGTATGACGATCAGATGAAGCTTTGGGCTGCCGGACGGTACGTGCCCCTCAACGCCTTTGCCGATCCGACAGGGCTGCCGCCCAGCGCCAAGATCAAGTCCATCACCTTCGCTCCCTAGGGGAGCCCTGACAGCAAGTGGAACCCCGGCGAAGCGGACATGCTCGGCGTGTACAGGTCTTCGACGAGGCGGTATCGCGCCGCGGGTCCGCGGGATCAGCGACAGCGACCGCATGACGGTCGTAGCGCGGCGGTAAGACGGCGCGCCCGTGTACCCATCCGAAGCGCGACCGTGAGGGAGCGGTCCTAAAGCATCGTCCGTGCGGGATCACTCCAGACCGAACAGACGGGCGGCGTTGTTGTAGAAGACGTCCTCGACCTGGGTGTCGTTGAGTTTCGTGTGCCGGGCGGCCAGCTTGAGACAGCGGAGCGATTCCAATCCGACCAGCATCGGTTGTAGCTCGGTGTGCATGGCCGTGGACCAGTCGACGGTGTCCTCGTAGATCCAGAAAAACGTATCGCCGATGGCCATGCACCGCCCGCGGAAATGGCTGACGTGGAAGTCCGTGCCGTACAACAGCCGGTCGTGTCCGAGCGTCTCGATGATGGCCTCGCACGCGCCGCAGTCGGTCACGGCGCTGCAATCGCACCAGACGTTGTTCAGGCCCGCCAGCGCGCCGATGCCCTCGATCGTGTGGTGCGGATTGAACCCGCGTGCGGCGTGCGCGAGGATCATCCGCATGTTGGGGTAGGTCTGGCAGTAGTGCCGGATGGCCTGCTGATTGGCCGGATCCGCCAACGCGCGACGCTTGACCATGTGCAGCGTGATCGTCAGACCCAGTTCGTCGGCGACCCGGACGACGGGTTCGGGCAGGTAGTCGGGGATCTCGACGTCCCACGTCGGTGCGGGTTGTTCGGCCGGCGCGTCCGGGCGCCGGGCGAGGATGTGGTAGCATTTGAATCCCGCCACACCGAGGCGCCGGGCCTCAGCGCGAACGTGGTCGGGGTCCATGTCCGGCCGGACGATCATCGCACCGCGGCATCGCGGTTCGGGCCGGACCTGATCGGCGATGAACGCGTTGACGGTGGTCGGATCGCCGTCGAGGGCCGACGGGATGAACAGGCCGTCGATCCGTCGACCGGGCAGCATCTGACCGAGGTGATGCCGGTAGCGAGCCAGGTCCATCCGCGTCGGCATCGTGTCGATGTAGGGCTTGGCGAAGCTGTCCGGGCCGAAGTGGCTGCGGTCGTACAAGTGTGCATGGGCGTCGAAGACAGCGGGGGGGACGAACGCGTCCAGTTCGCGCTCAAACAGTTCCCGCTCGTCATCGCGAATCGAGGATGCGAAGATCATGGTCGACTCCGATAGCGTGTCTGGTCGGTCGCGGCGATCATAGCCTGGCATGCGTTTGAACGCCATTGATCCGGCATGCCTCGTCAGGACGGTCAACCGTTGACCAAGAGGGCCTTGGCCGATAGCTTGTCCGGTGGTGGTTCGGTCATCCCTCGCATGGAGCAGGAGTTATGATGCAGAACGGTTGTGTGGTCATACGACGTCCGGTTGGCGGCGCGGCGCTGGTCGTGTGCACGGTTGGGGTCGTGTTGAACGGTTCTTGCGCCGCGACGGGCGCACCGAGCGTCGCGAGTCCGGTCGCGATGGGCCAAGAGCAGGAGGCACCGATGCCAAAGAAGGGCAAGCCGTATCCGGTGACGCACAACAAGACGCGGTATACGTTCGCGCCAGTGGCCAACAAAGCCGAGTGGCTGGACCGGAAGGCCTACGTCCGTCAGCACATCCTGGTCAGCGCCGGGCTGTGGCCCATGCCGCCCAAGTGCCCGCTGAAGCCCAAGCGGCTCGATCGCAAGGCGTTCGATGGGTTCGTCCGCGAGAAGATCTACTTCCAGTCGTATCCGGGCGTGCTGGTCACCGGTGCGCTGTACACGCCGGCCGGCGCGAAGGGCCGACTGCCCGCAGTGCTGTGTCCGCACGGTCACTGGAAACACGGCCGGCTGGAGGAACCCCCCCAGGCGCGGTGCATCAATTTCGCCAAGCAGGGCTACGTCGTGCTGGCGATCGACATGGTGGGCTACAACGACAACGGGCCGATCACGCACGCCTTCAAGGGCGACGAATTATGGGGGTTGTCGCTGGGCGGGCTGCAACTGTGGAACTGCATCCGCTCGATCGACCTGTTGGCGTCGCTCAAGGCGGTCGACCCGGAACGGATTGGCGTGACGGGCGCGTCGGGAGGCGGGACACAGACGTTCATGGTCTCGGCCGTGGACGAACGGGTGAAGGTGGCCGCCCCGGTGTGCATGATCTCGGCGCATTTCCAGGGCGGGTGTCTGTGCGAGAACGCCCCGCTGATGCGTGTGGTGATGAACAACATGGAGATCGGTGCGGCCATGGCGCCGCGGCCGTTGGTCCTGGTCTCTGCCACCGGCGACTGGACCAAGAACAACCCGAAGGTCGAGTATCCGGTCATCCGCTGGGCATATGAGCTGATGGGCGCGGCCGGCAAGGTGTCCGAGAAGCAGTTCAACCTGGGCCACAACTACGACAAGCCCGGCCGCGAGGTGGTCTACGCGTGGTTCGCGCGATGGCTGAAGGACGAACCGGCCGGGACCAAGGTCAGCGAGCTACCCTACGAGCTCGACCAGGACCTGCGGACGTTCACGAAGGACCGGCCGCGGCCGGACTGGGTCAGATCGGCGCGGCAGTTCGTCGACGACTGGCGGAAGATGGCCAACAAGCAGCTCGACGAGCTCCGCCCGCGAGACGCGGCTGGGTTGAAGCGGTTCCGGGAGGTGATCGGAACGGTCCTGCGACACACGTTGTGCGTGGAGCCCTGCACGGACGGCCGCCTGTTCGTCTGGACGGGCAAGCCCAAACGCCATCAGGGCGGGGATACCACCATGCGGGACGTGCGGCTCGGGCTGGCCGGACGCGGCTATTGGCTGACAGGCAAGCTGTGGATGCCCAACAGCATTGCGGACCGCACGGGCGCGGTCCTGGTGGTCCATCCCAAGGGGTCGGCCGCCATCGCAGATTCGGTGATTCGCGCGCTGACCGCCAAGGGCCGGATCGTCCTGGCCATCGACTGTCTGGAGATGGACCGGCGCAAGCCGACCAAGGACGCCTTCTACCACGTCTACAACCGGTCGAACCTGGCGGCCCGCGTCCAGGAGATCATGATGGGTCTGGCGTGCCTGTCCGAGCAATGGGTGGTCGGTCAAGTCGACCTGGTCGGGCTGGAGGGCGCGGGTCTGTGGGCGCTGTTCGCCCGGGCGGTGGCCGACGCGCCCAAACTCGGCGCGACGGTGGTCGATGTCGGGCAGTTCGACGGCTCGGTCGCGGTCAACTGGCGGAAGAACGAGATGTTCAATCCCGGCATGATGCGCGTCGGCGGGGCCGACGCAGCCAGCGGTCTGATCGCCCCGGGCAGGTTGGTGATCCACAACACCGGCGGGAAGTTCGGTACCAAGACCCTTGAGGCGGGCTACCGTGCGGCGGGCGGGCGCAAAGACCTCCGCATCGTCCGCGAGAAAATGGCCGAGCAGGCCATCGTCGACCTGCTCGTCGCCAACTGATTGCAGCGACATCCCACCAGACCATAAGCCGAAGTAGAGCCGGCTGTGCCGGCCGTGGCCCATACGAACTGGCCGGCACAGCCGGCCCTACTGTTAGAAGTGCAGCGACAGGGCGATGAACGTCTGCGCGGTGAAGTAGGTGCTGAGGATGACGGCCTCGGCGGCCTTGAACGGACGGGCGAAGCGGTTGACGGCAAGGGACAGGTCCGACAGGATGAACACGACCGCACCGACCAACGCGAAGACGGCCCCGGTTATCGGAACGTCGGCGGCATGGACCCGCACCCCCGCACGCCAGCCCATCCCTAAGATGACGATCATGTAGAGTACGACCGGCGCCTTCATAGCCCCCAGACGCGGCCACAGATACGTGCCGACCACCAGGCCGAACAATGCATACGGCAGCAGGATCACCAGGTGTATCCCCGCCCAGTGCGTCCCCAGGGAAAACGCCCCGATGTAGACCAACTGGGCGAACAGGAAGGCCACCAGGCCGGGCACGAAGTAGCTCCGCGGCCGCTCGGGCAACATCAGGAAGACATCACCGGCCAGGCTGAACAACAGTCCGACAACGATGAGCGTCTGGTAGGTCCGGTCGGCCTGCTGGGCCAGAAGCGCCAGTGTGATGATGAGCACCGTGCTCAGCGGCTTGAAGACGTAGGCGACCGTGCGCGCCTCGCGGTAGACGGCCACAATGTCGATCAGGGCGGTGACGGCGACGATGGACGGCAGGACATAGGGGGCCATGCGCACCTCGAACCGCGGAGGAGACACCGAATCAAACGCTCAGCGGGATCGACCGGCGGAACGATCACGACGATTCGTTGCACGAGGATAACGTCTTGAGGAGGCGCAGTCCACTCGATGGGCCGTGGGTCACTTGACGAGGGGGCTCTCGGTCGTCTCGGTGGGCGGCGGGTTGCTCTGCTTCCCCTGTTCCGCCTGGGGCACGATGAGGATCTGCCCGCAATAGCCACAGCGAACGCGATGGCCGCGCGTGGTCTCCGGGACCTGGAGAACCCGCCTGCACTTAAGGCTCGGGCACAAGAGCGTAACCGGCATGAGGGGTTCCTTTAGGAGCCCGGTGCGACCCGCCCCAACGGACACACGGTGATACCAGTGCCTGGCTGAGGTATCGGGTTCGCGCGCGCTAGACTTCAGCGAAAAAACCCGCCTCGTCAAAGTCAGGAATAACCGAAACGACCGGGGTGCCCATCGGATTGGTCGAGGCCCGATAACGGTCGGTGATCCGAACGCCACAGCGCAAGCGCAAGGTCACCGGGTCCGGCAGGCCGCGCCCGGGGTCGGGCTGGCTGGTACCTGATCGCACAGGATGTTCTGACGGAAAAGCGGATCAGGCCGATTCCTTGCGCCGCTGTTCGACCGAATCGAATAGGTTCTGCTCGCCCTGCGCGACGGCCTCGGTGACGACGTACTTGCCCCCGTCGCCGTGCTCGGGCAGATCGAACATGACGTCGGTCATCAGCTCTTCGATGATGGCGCGGAGGGCGCGGGCGCCGACGTCGCGCTTCAGGGCGCTCTGGGCGATGACCTTCAGTGCCTCGTCGGTGAATTCGAGCGAGCAGTCCTCGTACTCGAAGAAACGGTGGTACTGCTTGACCAGTGCGTTCTTCGGTTCGGTGAGGATGCGAATCAGGGCCGCCTCATCGAGCGGGCCCAGGACGGTCGTGACGGGCAACCGACCGATCAGCTCGGGGATCATCCCGTATTTCACCAGGTCGTCCGGGTTGACCTGGCGGAGGACCTCGAGGATCTCGGCGGCCTGAATGTCGGGCGCGTCCTTGGCCTCGCTGCCGAAGCCGATGCTCTTACGGCCCAGCCGGCGCTTGATGATGTCGACCAGGCCGGTGAAGGTCCCGCCGCAGATGAACAGGATGTTCGAGGTGTCCATCTGGATGTACTGTTGCTCGGGGTGCTTCCGCCCACCCTGGGGAGGGATATTGGCGATGGTGCCCTCGAGCATCTTGAGCAGGGCCTGCTGAACGCCCTCGCCGCTGACGTCCCGCGTGATGCTGACGTTCTGGGTGGTTCGCCCGATCTTGTCGATTTCGTCGATGTAGACGATGCCCCGCTGAGCCGCCTCGAGATCGAAGTCGGCCGCTTGCAGCAATCGGAGCAGGACGTTTTCGACGTCCTCGCCGACGTAGCCGGCCTCGGTGAGGGTCGTGGCGTCGCCGATGGCGAACGGCACGTTGAGGACGTTGGCCAGCGTTCGGGCCAGATAGGTCTTGCCCACGCCCGTCGGACCGATCAGCAGCACGTTGGACTTCTCGATCTCGACGTCGTCTTCACCGGCCGTATCCATGTGGGTCAAACGCTTGTAGTGGTTGTGAACGGCCACCGACAGGACCTTCTTGGCCAGGTTCTGCGCGATGACGTACTGGTCCAGGTAGTCCTTGATCTGGCGGGGGGAGGGGATCGTGCCGAACAGCGGCTGCGTGGCGCTGGCCTTACGTCGCTCCTGCTTGATGATGTTGTGACACAGATCGACGCAGGACGCGCAGATGAACACGTCGCCCGGTCCTTCGACCATCGGTCCGGTATCGCGATGGCTCTTTCCGCAGAAGCTGCAGACGCTGCCCCGGCGTCCTCGCCGGCCCCCGGAAGAACCGCTACGGTCGTTCGCTGGCATTCAATTGGTCCTCAACTGACCGGTTCGCCGGGGACCTCTCGGTCCGGGACGACCGGCCCTCGCTTCAGTTCTATCGGAAGGTCCGATAGTCTACTTCAGCTTCAACTGATTTCTCGGCACGTCTCCGTGTCGCTCGGGGCCGACTGACCCGGGAACCGGCGACGTGACCGCCCCACCCGAAGGGCGTCAAGCGCCGGCCTGGCGGCCTTGTCCGTCTCCCGATTCGGCTCGCGTGCCGGCCTCCATGCCGATGACGGTGCGGCGCATCCTCTCGTATTCTTCATCCGACAATTGGCCGTCCTTGTGCATCTTGACCAGGTCGGACAACGTGAAGCCCGGCGTTGAATCGAGCCCGCCCGAGAAGTAGCGGCGCCGGTACAACAAGACGACCAAACCCAGCAGGACCGCCAGAGCCAGAACGACCAATGCCAGGGCGATTATCTCTCGAACAACAACGACGCTGGCTAGCATGGTCGTCCGGCACTCCGCTCGGTCCCGTCCCCGACGTCCGCTCGATCAATCACATCGACCCGCCCGATGCCCCACGGTCGGCCCCGTTGTCGCGGTCCGGCGCACGTCTCACAGGTGGACGGAACCACGCAATGGGCCCGGTAGGATTCGAACCTACGACCAATCGGTTATGAGCCGACTGCTCTCACCGCTGAGCTACGGGCCCCTGATCGCCCGACGGACCTCACGGACCGCCACAAACTGACCCCCAAGACCAGGTTCCCCACGCCAAGGACTGGGTTCGCGTATGACCGTCGTCGGTTTATGTTGAACATTGCCCGTTTTGGTGACCATTGCAGTCAGTCCTGACGGGCATGCCGGCCGCGCCTCCACTGGGTCCGGAAAAACCCGCGATCGACGGACAGCTCAACGGCCCTGGTCCTAATACTTTATATGTTGACCAAGCCGTGGGTTCAACCGCATTCTTGCTATTTCGCCCGCCCGGTGCCCCGGCCCACCGCCCGGGCCCGTTCACCCCTGTTGAAGCTAAGCCCCTGTGCCCAAAGGACCGATGAACGTCCTGAGACGAGCTGGGTTCCCTTCTGTCCACCCGTGGCCCGGGGGGCCGTAGCGAACACCGAGGAAGCGCACGCATGGCTGATCCGGTTGACCTATGTATCATCGCCGAACCCAGCCCCGCCCGCGATTCGCTGATCGCTCAACTGCGAGGCGAGGGGTATTCCCTCGTCGCCGCCAACGACGGGCCGGGGGGGCTGGAGACCGTCCGCAAGACCCAGCCCCGCGTGGTCCTGTGCGATTGGGAAGTCTCGGACCTCCGGGGCCTCGACATCTGCTGCATGCTCCAGGCCGACGCGCTCACCGCCGGATCCTACGTCATCTTGCTCACCAATCAGTACGACACTCATGCGTGCGCCGAGGGTCTGGCCGCCGGGGGGGACGACCTGTTCGGCAAGGACCGTTCCTTCGACGAGCTGGTCATCCGGATTCGGGTGGGCTTCCGCATGTGGGACCTCCAGATGGACCTGAAGCGGGCGGCCATCACCGACGGATTGACGGGCCTATACAACTACGCACACTTCGCCGAGGTTCTCGAGAGCGAGTTCGCCCGCAGTCGCCGCTACGGCGGAAGGCTGGCGTTGATCCTGCTTGATCTGGATAACTTCAAGGCCGTCAACGACACCTACGGGCACCAGGTCGGCGACATGGTGCTCCAGCAAGTCGGTCAGATGCTCAAGACCTCCGTCCGGGAACCGGACACGGTGGCCCGCTACGGCGGCGAGGAATTCGTCGTCATCGCGCCCGAAGCATCGCTCGAACAGGCCGAAGACCTCGCCGAGCGGCTCCGTCAGAAACTCATCGGCCAGTTGGGACCCGAGGAGATGCACGGAAACTGGGTGACGGGGTCCTTCGGCGTGGCCAGCGATGAGGACTCGAGCGTCACCACCGCCAGCAGCCTGGTGGTCTTGTGTGACCGGGCCCTGTACGCGGCGAAACGCGCCGGCAGGAATTGCGTCGTCACGTCCGCTCGACTGAGCCAACTGACCCAGGAAAACGAGGACGACCCTGCCGAGGTCCAGGAGCTGCGCCGACAAGTGGCCTCGTTGAGCATTCAGGCCAAAGAGGCCTACGTGCAGAGCATCTGGGCGCTGGTGCAGGCGCTGGAGGCGCGCGACAAATACACGGCCCGTCACTCCCAGAACGTCACGTTCTTTGCCGAGCAGATCGCCATCCGGCTGAAGCTGAGTCCCGCGTTGGTGCGGAGTGTCCGGCTGGCGGCCATGTTGCACGACATCGGCAAGATCGGCATACCCGACGGCGTCCTGATGAAACCCGGTGCGCTGACCGAAGACGAGTGGGCCGTCCTGCGGCGAGTCCCCCAGCTCAGCGCCAACATCGTCGACCACATGCGGATCCTACAGGCCGAGCTGCCCATGATCCGGCACCAGCGCGAGAACTACGACGGATCGGGCTATCCGATGGGCCTGACGGGCGACCAGATCCCCATCGGTTCCCGCATCCTCATGGTGGCCGACGCCTTCGATGCGCTCACCACCGATCGGGTTTTCCGTCCGTCGCGGAACATCACTGACGCCCTGAGCGAGATGCGCCGCCACGCCGATACGCAGTTCGACCCGATGGTCGTGGAGGCCCTGGCCGGCTGCATTGCCGAGGACCAGGCCCGCTTCCTCAAGTGCATCGAGTCCTCCCGTCGCGCCCTGCGAACCGATACCCCCTCGGGCGTCATTCGTGCCCTGGCCGAGTGACCGGCCGGGCCGTTCGTGATGCCGGCGCCGGAGCCCCCCGTCCCGTTGGCTGGGTCGCGGAACGCGTGGTCGGGCCGAGCCCCCCCTCGAGCTCATGAACCCGCGCCCGGATCTGCGCTCGATGGGCGGCAGTGAACCGTCGGATCTCGCCGGGCCAGCGCGCGTCGTCGAGGCGCAAAGCCAGTCGCATCTGCGCCACGCCGCGTTCCAACAGCGCGGGGTCCCGACGGACCGTGGCCTGAAGGACCAGGACCTCACCGTAGTCGACACGCAACCGAGGCAGTTTGGGGTAGAGTTCGACCGCCCGGGCCGCGGCCTCCGCGGCGCGATCCGCGTCGTTGGGATCACCCCGTTCGGCGTAGCGGGCCGCGCAGGCGCTCGCCAGCGTGCGATAGTGGCGGTTGTCCTCGGGGTCGCGTTCAACGGCCGTCCGTGCGTTGACGACGGCGACCTCGCCGAGCTGTTGGCCCGGCGATACCCCTTGTTGCGAGGACCGTGTCGCCCAACGTGCCAACTCCTCCGGCGCGACGGGGTCCAGCGGGTCGGCCTGGACGGCCTGGTGGTAGAACTCGAGCGTCTCGGCGGCAATGGGGGTTGCTCGGGCCCGGGTCAACCAGCGCGTGGCGGCCGTGACCGGTGTGACCATGACCGGCCAATACATCACCGACGCCGCGACGACGCCAGTGGCCAGAAACATCGTGCGGGGCTGCCGTCGCCTGGCATCCGTGTCTCGCGAGCCGGCCGGTTCGGCAGGCGCCTCGGCGGATGGACGAGCGAGCGTCATCCGACGGACGGCCAAGGCTAACCCCGCCAACGCAAAGAACGTGCAAGCCGATCCCGGATAGACGATCGAGAACGAGATCATGTTGTGCAACGCCACAGCGAGCAGCGCGGCCACCAGGCCACCGGTGACCTTCAACGGATCGTCCTCGAATCGCCGGGGTTGGTCCGAGTCCAGGCCCAGCGCCAGGAACGCCATCACCCAAATCACCCCGGGCACCAGCGCCCAGATCAGCCATAGCTGCGGCGGCGTGCCGACGGTTCGTGCCGCCAGCACCGCCGTCACCAGGAGCACACTCCACAGCGCAACCAGCCCGC
This sequence comes from uncultured Planctomycetales bacterium, assembly GCA_964403235.1. Taxonomy (GTDB): domain Bacteria; phylum Planctomycetota; class Phycisphaerae; order UBA1845; family JAFGLZ01; genus JAFGLZ01. The sequence goes on from CAYOGX010000017.1 coordinate 12,278, forward strand.
CTCCTGACGACGGCCCGTCGTCGTCGTCCGAACCATCGTCGCTACGCAGGGGACGAGGCGTGGGTCTGCACAGGGCGATCGAGACCGCCACCCACAGCACGATCGCCGCTGCCAATCCCATGATGCCCCATTCCGTCGCCATCGTCACGAGGTAGTTGTGTGGGTTCTTCACCTCCTCGGGGACCTCCACGGGCTTGTACCGGACGTAGTGTCGATCGAAATTGCCCGCGCCGACGCCCGTCAACGGATGGCCCGCCACGACGTATGCCGCGCCCGTCCAGTAGTGCCATCGGAAGGTCAAGGATGCACCGGGGAGTCCGCCATGGCGCAGTCCAACGGCCACCGTCGCGACACCCAGCAACAGGACGGCCATCCAGCCGGCCGTCAGCAGGGCGCGCCAATGACGAACGACCCATGCGCGCGGCTGCTCCCAGCGCCACCAGACCATGGCGGCGACGGCCCAGCCCACCGCGCACACCGCGCCCGCCACGATCGGACCGCGTCCTTGCGTCAGGACGAGGCCCACTGCCATCAGACCGCCGGCCGCAAGCGCAACCAGCCCGAACAAGACGCGAAACGTCCGTCGCGCCGCCCGAAGTCGGGCCACGCCGAGCGCCACCGCGCCTAACCCGCACGTCATCAGATAGCTGGCTGCGATGTTGCTGTGCGCAAAGAAGCCGCTGACCTCGCCGGTGGCCGCCCTGGCCTCCAACAGGCGAATCATCGGATCGTCGGGACTGATCCGTCCGGACCGAATGGCCTCGTCCTTGTGTTCCCGCAGCCACTGGCGGGTGTCGGCCTGTTCGTAGACCTGCGCGATACAGAAGACGGCGAACGTCACCCCCGTCGCCGCGACGCCGGCCAACACCAGCCGCACCTGCCACCATCGCCGCACCGTCTGCGCAACGGTCAGCAAGACGAGCACGGCGGCGATCCGACCGATCGATCCATTGAGCGCCAACCGCAGGTTGCTGGCGGCGGGTAGCGACAGCGCCGTCGCCACAACCATCAGGATCAGCGTGAGACCCACGCCCCCGATCCCGTCCCGCCATCGCCCTCGAATCGCAGCGGCGACCGTGCACATTGCCACCGCCGCTAGGATCAGCCCGTCGAGGACGAGCGACACGGCCGGTCCACACCCACCCACCTGACCTGCGGTTCCCTGAAGCCGACTGACCACATGGAGCTGTTCGTAATCGGGCTGTTCCTGGATCGTCCCGCGGGCGCAGACCACGCTCAGCACGATGAGCAGCGCAGCCTGCTCGAGCCGGCCAGGCCAGCTACTGCGCGACGGGGACGAGCGCTTACCGTGCCGGGTCATGACGGGGGGCCTGTTCGAGGATGGCGATGATCAAGACGATGGCCAGGCACTGTGCGGCCACCAGGATCGCATCGGTCCAATCGGCGTGGCCCAGCAGCGTCGCCGACAAGCCCGTGGCGACCGTGGCCAGGTAGATGGTCAGGACGGCCGCACGCGGGCGCATGCCCCGTTGAACCAACCGATGCGAGAAGTGACGGCGATCGCCACTGAAGATCCCGGCCCCACTCCGCCACCGCAGCCAGACCACGCTGACCGTGTCGTAGATGGGCACGGCCAGGACCGCGATCGGGGCGAGCATGCCGTAGGGCCTGGCGCCGAACTCCGGCTCGACGAAAGTGGTCAACACGGTCAGGACGGCCAGTACGTATCCCACGACGAGGCTGCCGGAATCGCCCATAAAGATCGACGCCGGCGGGAAGTTGAACAGCAAGAACCCCGCCACCGAACCGATGAGCATGCACGTCACGACCGGGACGAAGATCTGCCCCGTCCGCAGGGCCGATGCGGCGAAGATCGCGCCCGCGATGCACGCCACCCCGCCAGCCAGACCGTCCATGTTGTCCATCAGGTTGAACGCGTTCGTGATGCCCACGATCCATAGCACCGTGATGACGGCCGCCAGGACCGGCCCCAACAGCACCATCGCGCAGATCCCGAAACCCACCGCCAACACACCGGCCACCAGGGCCACCACCGATAGCTTGACAAGCGGCGACAGCGGCCTGACGTCGTCGATCAGCCCCAAGGCGTGCACGACGAGCGCCCCGATGACGATGGCCAGCGCCGCGGGCGTCTTGGCACCGATCCCGTCCAGGTGCTTGGTCACCAGTGACGGCAGCCAGGCCGGCGCCCACGTCGTGCGAAACACCCATGCCGTCAACAACGCCGCCAGCAGCGGCACCACCAGCCCTGCAACGATGGCGATCCCGCCGCCCAGCGGGATTGGCCGGTCGTGCTGCTTGTGCCCGGCGGGACGATCCACCAACCCCCATCGGGGAGCCCGACGGCGCAGCACGGCGGTGACGCCGACGGACAGCACGAACGACACGGCCAGGCAGGCACACAACAGCCAGACCATCAAGCACACCTCCGCACCAGAGCTACTGGGCCTCCAACTGCTCGACCAGCCGCTGCCGGACCTGCATGAAGAACGGTAGATAGGTCTCGGCCGCGTAGTCTGAGTACGTCCACGGCCAGGGCTCCCACCGCCCCTTGGTGAATCGCAGCGTCACCTCGGCGTAGACGCCCCTCTGTAGATAGATACGATGCGCGTGGTCCTTGGTTGTCGCCAGGACCAGCTTGCTCAGCCCGACGTAGCCCGGATCGAGGTTCACCACGCGTTGGTCGGGCGGTCGCAGGCAGTCGTCCGCCAGCCGGGCCTCGAAGTCCATCGTCGTCCGCTTGATCTCGGCGATGCGGTCGGCCGAGATCAGCTCGGCGAAGCTGACGAACCACCGTTTCAAGTCCGGGCCCATCTCCGCTTCGTAGTAGTCCGTGGCGTCGAAGGGCCAGACCTCGCTGGCCTGGTCGGTCTCGCCGAACGCGCGGGTCATCATCTTCCGCGCCCGGCGCATCAGATCATGGTCGGGGCCGATCATGCCGCAGATGAGCTTAACCTTCCGAGGCGGACGGATCACTCCCATGCCCGATCAGTGTATCGCATCGCCCGGGCCGGTCAACGCGACGCCTGAGCCGGGGGCGGTTCCGCGTGTGGGGGCGTCTGGCCCGAGGCCTGCTGGACGACCCTGATGGCTCGGTCCAGCGAACCGACGATCGGGATCTGCCGGCTGACGCGCGTCGACGTCAGCAGCTGGTGTATCTCCGGCCGGGGGTTGCAGATGGCCATACCGTATGTCGCGCCGATCAGCTTGCGCGGCCACTCCAACAGCTTGCCGAGGAAAAACGACGTGACGAAGTCCACCTTCGCCAGATCG